>JAICSR010000212.1 GCA_025936795.1 Ktedonobacterales bacterium
CGTCCCGTTAGGCTCGTCGGATGTCGCGCTTCTTTCGTGGCGCCTACTTTCCCATCTCACTCTGGAGTGTAGTCGTGATTATACAGAGACACTCGGCCCGGTGGGGAAGCGTCTCGGCGTGCTGGCTCCCATAGCTCAGTGGATAGAGTACCGGCTCCCCTCTCCTCGCAGGAGAGGGGCTGGGGGTGAGGTCTGGCGCCACGCCAACGACTACTCCGAACATGTGTCGTCAGGCGCAGGTGAAGGATTGCGCCGTCTGCCACCGATGGCTGGAGGTGTAGGTGATGTAGAGCGCGCAATGGCTCGCATTGTTCGCGCCATGTGTGGCGCCGTAGTTGAGATCAGGCGACATCCCGCCCGTTTGGTAGTCGCCGCTGCCCAGCGCCTTCGCCAGGCCGTCGCGTGTCACGTTGGAGCCAAGCTTGGCGAGCGCCTGCGCAAAGACGCGACAGGCTACCCACGAGCCTTCAGAGAAGGCGTCCATGTTGGGAACCTGATTGCGATAGTAGCGCGCGACGGTGCTGTTATAGAGCGCCACCTCCGCATTGCCATCGGGATTGCCCTGCGCCTCACGATAGGGCATGAAGCTGTAGGCGCCCACCAACGGTGAGCCAATCGCCTGATCGACGCTCTGCTTGTCCATGCCAGCGCCCGCCAAATGCGGGAAGATGTGGTTGTTGCTCTGCATATTCGAGTAGAGCCGCACATAGCTGTATGGGTCAAGCTGCGTGATGAGTCCGTCCACGCCCTCAGACTGGAACTGCAGCAGGTAGCTCTCGAAGTTGGTTTCGGCGAAAGGCACGAGGACGATATCGCTGTCGCTGATCGTGACGCCGTGGGCCGCCGCGCCCGCTTTGATGCCATTCGCCACGTTTTGGATGCCCGCAGTTTGTGTCAGGAACACCGCTGGATGGTGGAAGTGCAGGTTGGCCACACCATACTGGCCGAGCAGATAGCCGTCGGTCTGGAAGACCGGGGAGACGGGGAATGAGTACGAGCTGCCAAACTCCTCAGGCACACCCAGCCCACCGACGATGGGGATGCCGTGCTGCTCGAAGTAGGGCGCGGCGCGCGCCTCGCCGAACGGCGCGAGCCAGCCGACAATCGCGAAGACATGATCCGAGGTATCCAGCTTGACGGCCTCTGAATAGGCGGTATCGCCGTTGAGGCCGTCATCGTAGGAGACGAGTTGCAGCTTATGCCCGTTGATGCCGCCCTGCGCATTGTAATACTGGAAGCAGGCGCGCACCGTGTCCTCTTCAACCGTGGAGTCAATGCCGCCGCTTTCGCTGAAGATGCCGCCGATCTTGATCGTGTCGTTGGTTACGCCAGTGGCGCCGCCGCCACCAGCGCCGCCCGCGCCAGTGGTTCCACCAGTTCCACCGAACCCGCCACCGCCTGTGCCGCCACTCGAACCTGTGTCGCCAGCGCTCGATGGCGTCCCATTGGTCGAGACGGTGGTATTCAGGCCCGACGTGAGCGAGCCGCCGCCGTTGATCTGCACCGTTTGCCGCGAGCCAGCGCTCGCCCAGGCAGTGAGCGCCGCGCCGGTCGAGACGAGCAGCGCAAGCACAAGGATGACGATGAATATCGAATCGCGTTTGGCGCGCATTCTGGTTCCCCCAGATTCTTCTATGGAACGGCTCAGGTGAGCGCTTGGCGTCTCGCCCGCAGCGCGTAGATGAGGCGTGCGCTACGACAGGCGCGCCGCGTTCACAACGCGTGCATCTGCGCCAGGTGAATCCAGAGCACGATGAACAAGACCAGCTGGTACACGATCAGCCCTGTCACGGCGGCCAGTCGCCAGTTACCGCCCTGGCGCAGCCACTGCCACGCCGGGGAGATGATGGGGATATGGCCATCTGTCTGGCCTGGCCGCATGACCTGCTCACCGCAGACGGGACATTTCCCAGCGCTGTCGCGCGGGGCGAATGTCGTGCCGCACACGGGGCAGGTCGCGCGCTTCCCGATGCCTGGCAGCGGCACAGTCGGCGCATCAGTCGGCGCATCAGTTGGAGCGGGCGCCCCACCGCTCGGCCATTGCGATTGCATCACTGTGTCTCCTCCTCTACGGCTGGTGTCTCACTCAAGCCCGAAGCATCCGTGAACCCGGCTGTGGCGGCCACGGCAGCGGTTGAAAGCCCCTGAATGACAAACACCATCGCGAGTAATGGCGCTCCTCGCAGCCCGCCAGGCAAGGTGAAGGCGCCCGCTTGGCCCGAAGATGAGCCAGGTGTCGTAGATGTCGTACTGCCAGAGCTGCCCACATTGCCGCCGCCGAAGCCGCCACCACCGCAGAAGAAGCAGTAGCCGCCACCACCGAAGCCGCCACCACCCACACCGCCCGACGTGTCGGCATCGGGCGGCGTCGCGTAGATGCTGGCGCTGACCTGGGCAATCGAGAAGTCCACATGCGTCGCTGGCAGACCGTTTGCGGGCGGTGGCGGATTGAGGCTGGACGGCGAGAGATCAGCTTTTACCTCCACGCCAGCGCCTGCGCCCTGCCACACGCCAACATCGGTGGTGATGACGCTCCTGGTCAGGCTCACCTGAATATCTGCTTTCGAGAGCGCGGCGTTGAGCTGATCGGAGAGCGCCTGAACCTGCGCCGCGCTCGCATTCTGGTCCTGAACCGTCACGCCTTGCTGATCCACCGTGACGGGGATACCGGCGATCATGGCCCCGGTAACGGTGGTCGTGATGGTTCCAGTACCTTTCACGCTCAACGATCCGGGCGCAGCAGCTTGCAGAGTAGACGTGACGCTCGCAAAGGTTATCAGCCCCTGGAAGAGTTCGATGTGCTGCGTGTGGGTCACGACGGCGACACTCACGCCCGCATCGGTGGCGCGTGTCTCGGCCTGGCTTGAAATGTCGGCGCTGGCGTAGGGAAGCGCCGGATTCGTCGCCGCCAGCTTGCCACCCGCCAGCGAGAGCAAGCCGGGGTTCGCGATCTGCGCGGCCTTCAGCGCTGCGCTGAGCTGCTGCTCGACGGGGTCAGGCAGGATGGTGGGTTGGAGGCCCTGGCGCGTCTGCGCGCGCTGCGGCGCCGCATCCACGCCCCCATGCTGCGGGCTGGCGCCGCCCAGGCAGATATTCAAGATGGGGCATGGCGTGGCCGTTGGCGAGGCGCCAGTTCCAGGCGCCGTGGGTGTCGCCGTGGGCGCTGCTCCACCGCCAGAGCCAGGTGTCGCGGTCGCCGACGCGCCGCTGGGAATGGTTGGCAGAGCTGGTGGGCTTGGCAGCGCCGGGACGCCGGGGACGCTCGGCGGTGACGGCGCGCTCGGAATCGTCGGCGCAAACTGATAGCTTGCGACAGCGGACTGCGCCAGCGCGTAGCCCTCGGACGCCTGTGCGGATTGCGCTCCAGCGCTGGCCTGCGTCGCCACACCGTCGTTGAAGCCGTTCACCTTCCCGGAGGCCGATCCGTTGCCAGGGTAGCGCGCATCCACACCCGTCGGCACGCTGACCGCTACGCCCTGGGTATTGGGAACGGCGTTGACGGCTGTGCCGGGAAAGAAGTACGAAGCGTCCGCCCGCGCGCTCGGGCCGCTGTCCATCGCGACGTAGACATACGGCGCGGACTGGTCTGCGAGTGGGACATTCTGGAATGAGTCATTGACGATGTCGGGCTGAATCGCCCAGCCATTGGCCGTCACGCCATAGGAGCCGAGCGAGTTAGCGTCGGCGTTGGCGGCCGCCAGTGGCAGCGCCAGGATGATGAACGCCAGCCAGAATGACAGCAGGCTGACAAGCATCCACCGCCTGCGATGTCCGCGCACGAAGCGGTTCCTGAAGTGGCTGAGACGCGCGCGCGCGATTGGCTGATCGCTCCGTATGCGGCCACCGCCACCACCATCGCCGGACATGGGCCTGGTCATAGTGCGCCTCCCCTCTGATCGTCTCGCTGCGGATTCCCCAGATTCCCGTGCGTGTCGTTGGCCTGCGCTGCTGTGGGCGCGTGAGCGGCCTGATCCGCTGCGAGATAGCGCGCGAGCGCCTCGTTTGCCATCTCATGCAGCGAGCGGCCATTGCCGACCGCACGCAGCCGCCGCACCAGCGCAGGCGCGACCCGCACGCGCAGCATCTCCGTCTCCTCTGTCCGCGTGCGCTGATAGTCAGGTCGCTGGGCGCCGCTGCCGAGATACGAGCTTTCGACGAAGCCCTCACGCTCGGCGAGGTCTTTGGCCGACCCGGCGAAGGTCAGCTCGCCCTTTTCCAGCACATAGGCGCGCGTAGCGACCGCCAGCGCCTGCCCCACGAACTGCTCGACCAGCAGAATCGAGGTTCCACCGGCGAGGATATTGGGCAGCAGCGCGAAAAGCTGCTTCACCACCACCGGGGCCAGCCCGAAGGAAAGCTCATCAATCATGAGCAGACGTGGGCGTGTGACCAGCGCGCGCGCTACCGCGAGCATTTGCTGCTGCCCGCCGGAGAGGGTTCCGGCTAGCTGGCTCATGCGCTCGCCGAGGACAGGAAAGAGTTGGAGCGCATCGTCGAGCCGCGCGCTATACTCGCCAGCCGGGATGTGCGCGCCATAGGCCGCCATGCGAAAGTTCTCATCCACAGTGAGGCGAGGGAACATGCCGCGCCCTTCCGGCAGATGCGCGATGCCTTTCTGGGCGATCTGCTCGGCGCTCAACCGATCAATGCGCTGCCCGTCGTAGAGAATCTGCCCGGCGCGTGGACGCTGCAGCCCGGAGATCGTGCGTAGCGTCGTCGTCTTGCCCGCGCCGTTAGCCCCCAGCAGCGCCACCAACTCACCCTGCCCGACCACCAGCGAGAGAGTGCGCACCGCCGCGATCTGCCCATAATTGATCGTCACGTCGCGCAGTTCCAGCAGTGGCGCGTGTGATGAGGCGCCGCGCTGCGGCCACTGCGGCGCGGACCTGCGAGTAATCGGCGCCGTGGGCCGATGCGGCGCGGACATTGGCGCGGACATTGGCGGGGACGTCTGGACGTCCAGCAGCCATGCGTCGGGGTGCGTGGGCGCCTCGCCAGGATCATCGCTGTAGTCGTCGCCATAGCCATCACCGTCGCCCCCCGGCGCATACGCTTGCGGCTGGTGAGATGCGCGCTCGCCGCGCCTGAACCACGCATTCATCGCGCGCCTCCCTGGGTCTGGCGTGTTCCCTGGCCGACTGGTAGCGCGGCGCCAGCCTCCGCGTCATCGCCGCCGAGGTAGGCGGCCACGACCGCCGGATCGCTCACGACGGTGGCGGGGTCGCCCTGCGCCAGCAGCTTGCCGAAGTTGAGGACATAGAGGTAGTCCGCGACGCCCAGCACAAGCTGCATGTCGTGCTCCACCAACAGCAGCGTGAGCTTGAAGATGTCGCGCACGCGCAGCAGCAGCTCGGCGAAGCGCCCCGTCTCCGCGGCGTCCAGCCCGGAAGCTGGCTCGTCGAGCAGCAGCAAGCGCGGCTCCGTGCAGAGCGCGCGGGCAAGTTCAATCAGGCGGCGCTTGCCCAATGACAGTTCGCCGGGATAGCGGTCGAGGGTATCTTCGATGCCCAGCACAGCGGCGACGCCGCGTGCGCGGTCACGCGCCGCCCGACGGGCGCGTCCGGCGCCAGGCACGGGAATCAGGTCGGTGAAGACCCCGCCGAAGCGTGGCAGCCAGCCAGGCAGCAGCAGGTTATCGAGTACGGTCAGCGAGCCGAAGGCCTGCGGCGTCTGGAAGGTGCGGCCAATCCCCTGCCGCGCACGTTCGCTGGGGTCGAGCGCATTGATCGCCTGATTGCGGTAGATGATATCGCCAGCGGCGGGGCGCTGAATCCCGGAAAGCACATTGAACAGCGTCGTCTTGCCAGCGCCATTTGGCCCGATCAGCGCGACGAACTCTCCTTCGAGCAGTTCCATCGAGATGCTGTCGAGCGCAGTGACACCGCCGAAACGCACCGTTACGCCCCGAACGTCACATAGTGGCATGCTCCTAGACCTCTTTCTCGTCGGACGCCCAGCGCTCAGCCGTCGCAGCCGCCCGCGCGTGCGGGCTGCGGAACAGGCGCCGCTGCACGTCGTCGAGCATCCCACCCAGTCCCTGTGGCGCGAAAAGCATCTGCACGATCAGCCCGACACCCAGGATGAGCGATGTCAGCGGGACCAATGTGGGGAACTGCAGCAGGAATTGCGGGAGAATGATGAAAAACAGCGCGCCTGCGATGGCGCCCGGCAGTGAGCGCACACCAGCGATCACGGCGATGGCCAGCAGTTGAATCGAGGCGACGAAGTTGAACGGCTCTGGGCTGACCGAGCCGATGGCCAGCGCATAGAGCACACCCGCGATGGCGGCGATGGCGGCGGCGATTCCGAAGCCCAGCAGCTTCATCGTCACGATCGGAACACCAGAGGTCGCGGCGGCGATCTCCGCGTCGCGCATGGCATACCAGCTCTTGCCAGTGCGGCCCTGACGCAGCCGCACCACCGCGAGCATGGTCACCAGCAGCGCGATGAGGATCAGGCGGAACAGCGCGCCGGGTTGATCGAGCGAGACGCCGAATACCGACGGGCGGCTGATCAGCCAGTGGTTGCCATCGTTGGTGAGCCAGCCGACCCCCTGGAAGAGGAAATTGTCGGCGAGCAACGCCAGCGAGAGCGTGACGATGGCGAGGGTCAGCCCACGCAGCCGCAGCGCAGGCAGCCCTACGACGACGCCCGCGACGAAGACGGCGACGACCGTGATCGGGGCGGCGATCCAGTAGGAGAGGTGATAGTGGCCCATCAGCGCCGCGCAGAGGAAGGCGCCCAGCCCCATGAAGGACGCCTGGCAGAGCGAGACTTGCCCAACGAAGCCCGTCAATACCACCAGTGAGATGAGCGCAACCGCATAGACCAGCGCCACCGTCAGCACCGTCAGTTGATAGGCGCCCAGCACGGCGGGGAGCAGAAGCGCGAG
>JAICSR010000456.1 GCA_025936795.1 Ktedonobacterales bacterium
AGATTCGAGTGAAGAGGATGTGAGGATGCGACGAGTCGTGATCGCGATGGGGATTGGCCTGCTCATGATGGCCGTCGTCGGCTGTGGCGCCGCAGGAGGCGCAGGTGGACCAGGCGGCGGCCGAGGTGGGCCAGGTGGTGGCCCAGGAGGCGCAGGTGGCCCTGGCGCCGGAGCGAACCCGGCAGCGCCCGCGTCGCCAACCGTGGCTGCAACGACACCTCCAGTGACGGGCGAGGCTGTATCGCTCTCTGCGCTACCACTGGGCGATGGTAAGGTTGACACAACCCCTACCGTTGGCTATGTGGATGCCTGCAAGACAACATTTGGCGGGGGCGGCGCGATGGTCAACGGCCCCTGGATTCACGGCTCGACCTGGGACGCGATCACCAAAATTGCGGTGCGGGGCAGTGTGACGTGGCCACAGGCGGGCAACCACATCACCGTCACTGGCGACCAGCGGATCATCACGACCGATGATCTCCCCGAAGGCTTTACGACGGGTACATTTCCCATCGCCTCGACCGATCCTGCATTCGCCTATGACCGAAACCCCAACACCATCAGGCCGCAATCGCTGACCTACACGCTTCCAGCGAACCCCACACTCGCAAGCACGCCGTCCTGCGCGAATATGGGGCCAGTGGGTGTGCTGGCCGATGGGGTGGTTCTCTACAACGCGCTGGATGGCGAGGGTCGCGACGCTGTAGCGCATGAGACGCTCGACAGTTGCGGCGGTCATCCTGACCAGAGCGGAATGTACCATCACCACGACATCCCGCCGTGCCTGCTGCGTACGGCGACGGGAAGCTCAACGCTGGTAGGCTATGCGCTGGATGGCTTTGGCATCTATGTGGAACGCGACGCGCAGGGAAATCTGCTGACAAACGCTGACCTGGACGCCTGCCATGGGCGCACCAGCGTGATTGCGTGGGACGGGAAACAGGTGAGCATGTACCACTATGTGGCGACGGCGGAGTATCCGTATGACATCGGCTGCTACCGGGGCGCTCCCGTCAGTAGCCGCTGAGGACAGGCGGGCGCCTTGGAGGTCTACAGGTCTACAGCGGCGAGCGAATAGCGCCAGTAGTAGTAGACGCGGGTGGCGATGATCGCGGCGAGCGAGAACGAGAGCAGTGTCGCCGTGATCAGCCCCGTCGCAATGCCTGCGGCCGTGGTCTCCTTGCCCAGCCCCACCAGCGCCACATCGGCGATGCCCTTGACTGCCAGCAGCGCCAGCCAAAGCGCCACGCTCAGCGGTGTTCCCTTCACGCGGATGACGCCAGCGGAGGGGTCCACCGTCAGCTTCGTCACTGCGCCGCGCACGCCACCAGCCGCCAGTCCGACGACGAAGCCTGCCCCGATGATCGCTGGACTCAGCGCCGTATCAAAGAGGTCGTGCTGGATGCTGGTGTAGCTGAAGAGCAGGGCAAGCGCTGGCAAGACCCAGAGCCGCCCGACGCGCGTCTGCTTCTCACGGAACTGGCGAAAGGCCAGATAGCCGACGACGATCAGCGCGATCAGGTCGAGCAGCACCGTCTCTTGCGTTGGAATCGAAGGCATACCACGTCTTCCCCTGTCCGCCACACCTGCGGCGCGCCGCCTATTCGTCAGGTCGCCTGGCGCGACCATCGTCTGGAGATACTACGCGGAGCAAGCGCGCCCAGTCACGCCCAGTCACGCCCAGTCACGCCATGTCCACTGGATGCGCCGTCCCGGCAAGAACATTGCCCCCACGCGATCAGGCGCGGGGGCAAGCGCGCGGCGTCGAGCATGTGCGCGATTCGTGAGGCTAGTAGCCTGTCGTCGCGCCGAACGTGTTGGCGATGACGCCGTAGCCAGTGGTTGTCGCGTGGATGTTCTGAGAACTGCTACACATCCAGGTATCCGTGCAGATGTTGGGATTGGGTGTGGTTGCGCCGCCAAACGCCGTGAACACATCCGACACTGGTACGCTGAACTGCGCCGCGTCGCTGGCGAGATGCTGGTTGAGCGTTTGCACATAGCTCAGCGAGGTTGGGCAGATGTTCTGGTAGGGGTCATAGTAGTTCATCATCACCAGATCACCCGTGCGCTTGCCGTTCACCGTCAGCGCGGCAGTCAATTGCGGCAAGATCGTCCCCGTCAGGCGGCTATCGAGGTTGGCGAGATCGGTGGCCCATGTGCTGCTGACCGCGCAGGTGGAGGAATTGATGTCGGGCAGCAGGTCATTCGCGCCGATGTCGAGCGAGACCGGGCTGACGGCGCCAGGATGCGCTTTGATGAACTTGACCGCCGCATTGAGCTGCGAGCCGGAGTAGTAGGTATGCAGCAGATATGAATACGGGCAGCCGCCATTGACGAAGGTGGCGCTGGTCTCACCGTTGCAGCCGTAGTTGGTGTAGCTCTTCACATGATGCTTCGACAGGTTACTGCTGTACCACTGGGCTGGATAGCTGTGCGAGAAGTCGAAGTTGGGCTGGTAGCCAAACGCCAGCGAGTCGCCCAGCGCCAGATAGTAGCTCTTCGGGCCAACCAGCGACGACGTGCTGGGATGCGCGGCATGGACAGCGGAGGGCGTGAGAAAGAGGCTGGCGACGAGCGCCAACGTCAGCGAGAACGCTGCAAGGGCGAACTTGCGCCTGGCCGAGGCGCGTGGGGCGCGCTGAGGATGGGCAATGAACATACGGCAGTTCCTCTTCGATGAGTCTCGTGCGCGGTCCACTGACCGCGCAGAAGCCATTTCCAGCGGATGCTAGCGCCGCTGGTTCACCAGGATGATCAGCCACGAAGGGATGCGAAAGGGAAGCGAAGAGACGCGATGACGCCGGGCGGTATGCCGCATAGTGAGGGAGCCAAGTCACGCGCAGAGCTATAGCAGCGTCAACCGCTCGCTTACTGTGTACCTGACATTGTGCGCGAAGTCAAGCCTTCTGGCTGAAGCAAGAGCCAGCTGCGCGTGCGTTGCAGTGATGCAGAGATGGGGCGCGCATGCGTTGAGTGCGTGCGCACCCCATCTGGCTGACCTTCGAGTGGATTCGCTACTTGCAGGGAGGCAGGAACATGTTCGTGAA
>JAICSR010000302.1 GCA_025936795.1 Ktedonobacterales bacterium
GCACAACCTGAGCATCCTCGACATCGCCAGCGATCCGGCAGCGCCGCGTGTCATCGCCACGACCCAACTGGACGGCTACCCACATGGGGTCAGCGTGACGCCCGATGGCCGCTACGTGGTGGTGGCCGACACCGTCAGCGGCGATGTCTCCATCGTGGACGCGCTGAGCCACCAGGTCGTCGCCACGGTGACGGGGATGAAGTATCCCAACGACACACTCGCGCTGGCGGCGTGAGCGACCTCACCCCCAGCCCCTCTCCCACAGGGCGAGGGGAGTCCAGCCCATCGCCCACAGGGCGAGGGGAGCCACGTCAGGCCTGGCCCTTCAGGTGCGCGGCGAGCGTCTCGATCTGTGCGCGTGGGCCGTAGACCCAGACGGTGAAGTCGCTGCCGATGCCCTCCGTCTCCACCTGGAGGTCGAACTGCTCGGCCAGGCGTTCGGCGATGCTGACGACCCGCTCGCGCTCCTCTGGACCAGCGCCACGCGCCGAGAGCGCCACACGCCCCAGCCGCTCCTCTGGCTCCAGCAGCGAATCCACTAGCGCCACGAGCTGCTCTCTGCCGAAGATGACCTGCATTGGCGGCGCGTTCGGCTCCAGCCGCGCCGAGAGGTCTTCGCCGGGCGAGCGGCGACGCACGGTCAGGCGCGGCGTCGGCTGGGAGGCGGTCTCGCTGGAGCGCTCCTCGGCCAGAATACGCTCGGAGGCGTCCACCGCCTCGTCATAGACCTGGCGCAGGCGTTCGAGCAGCCGCTCGCGCTCCTCATCGCTGGCCTCGGCGTTGGGGTGGGCGTAGGCGAAGAGGCCGCGGCCCATGTCGTGATAGATGAAAGGCAGATCGCTCTCGATCTTGCGCCCGCAGTTGGGGCAGACAGCCACGTTCAGCGAGCCAGCCAGCAGGCGGTACAGCAACTGTGGCTCCAGGGTCACATTCACCGTCTGGTACATCGTACTGGCAAATGTCGTCCCACATTCACACACATAGGTCATCGTCGAAGAACGGGGCATAGCGGTCTCCACCTGGCTGGTCTGGCTAAAGTTGTGGCGAGTGGCGCGGTGTTTGAACGCGCCCACAGCCCTCTCAGTGTACCACGCCCAGCCGATGCGACGCCTGCTCTCAGGCGCGGCGGCAAGCCAGAAGGCAAGCCAGAAGGCAAGCCAGAAGGCAAGAGCGCAGCGGCCAGCAATTCGGGGCTGGTCTGTTGTCCGGCTTTGGGCGCTATGGTATAATCCGCGATGGCGCACTTTTCGTCATGATGCTGTATGCGACGACACGGCGAAGCTGCCCCACAGGAATCGGCGCCAGGCGAGATGCCCCGCTAGCCGTCGGTTCTGTGGGCGCGTAGCACGCTCAGCCGCATCACATACGATCACCTGTGATCACATCTGGAGCCGCGCGCCGTCGGCGCAGCCACGCGCCGCCGACAGGGATGACTCCACCAACCCCTCAGGAGGCGCTCGTGATTGCGCTAGGCTATCTCTACGCTGCCATCTTCTTCCTCGGCGGCTGTGGATTCGTGCTGTTCTCGCTCTTCTTCGCCGACACGCTGAACGCGCTCTTCATGGGCAAGCGCAGCATGAAGAACAAACTCACGACCTACGAATCGGGCGAGACGCCGATTGGCTCGGCCTGGGTGCAATATCCGCTGGCCTTCTACATCTTCGCCCTGCTCTTCGTGGCGTTCGATGTTGATATCGTCTTCATCCTCTCGTGGGCCGTAATCTTCCACCAGTTGAGTTGGTTCGGCTTCATCGAGATCGTCTTCTTCATCGGCGTGCTGGCGCTTGGCCTGGTCTACGCCTGGAGGAAAGGAGTCATCCGGTGGATTTAAGCGTTCAGCGCAGCGCCGAGCCTGCTCCGCCATCGCTGCGAGCCTACGACCGCGATCATATCAACGCGCTGCTCACCCAGCTTGCGCGCATCGAGGAGCGCATCGGCGCGCCGCTGCCGAAGTCGCGACTCAGCGCGGGCATCGTCAACATTGACATCCCCCCGGACAAGCTGGTCGAGGTGGCGCTCCTGCTGCGCGATGAGCTAGGCTTCGACATGCTCTCCTGCGTGACGGGCGTGGACATGATTGACCATCTCGAATCTATCTACCACTTCCGCTCGCTGGCGAATGACTGGCTGCTCCAGGCGCGCGTCCGGCTGACAGCGGAGCATGCAGAGGTAGACTCGCTGGTGAGCGTCTACCAGTCGGCAAACTGGCTGGAGCGCGAGCAGTACGACATGTTTGGCATTGTCTACCGTGGCCATCCAGACCTGCGGCGCATCCTGCTGGAGGATGAATTCATCGGCCATCCGCTGCTCAAGAGTTTCAACTCGACGCCGATTGTGCGCCACGACCGCGCCACCACGCAGGCGCCGGCCATCCAGGCCGTCGCGGGCGAGAATCTGCGCCATCAGGAGCGCATTCAGACGAAGCGGCTGGGGCAGGGGAGCCTCGAGCGCATTCACCCCGGCATGACCACCTTCGGCGGCGCGGCGGTCTATCTGGAGACGGGCCAGGGCGTGGAGCCGGGCGCGATGTCCGAGCCGGGGCGCTATCTGGAGGGCGCAGGATCGTCCGACGAGGCTGCTGAGGCGGGAACGATGCCACAGGAGAGAGGGTAGGTAGCCAGATGTCTATCGAAGCGATTCACTTGCCCAACGCCAACTATCAGGACGAATCCGGCTTGCGCAGCGAAGAGATGATCCTCAACATGGGGCCGCAGCATCCCTCGACGCACGGTGTGCTGCGCCTGGTGCTGACCCTCGACGGCGAGACGGTGACGCAGTGCACGCCGGTCATCGGCTACCTGCATCGCGGCATGGAGAAGATTTTCGAGAATCGCCCGTACATGGCGGGCATCCGCTACATAGACAACGCCGACTACCTCAGCCCAATGATCAATGAGACGGCGTATGCGCTGGCCACCGAGCAGCTTGTCGGCATCGAGCCACCACCGCGCGCGCAGTACATCCGCCTGATCGTCAACGAACTGGAGCGCATCGCCAGTCACCTCGTCGCCATCGGCACCTATGGGCTGGACCTCGGCGCCACGACGCCAATCCTCTGGGCCTTCCGCGACCGCGAGCAGATTCTCGATATGTTCGAGGCGCTCAGCGGCCACCGCTTCACGCACAACTACATGCGTGTTGGCGGCGTGATGCACGACTTCCCCAAGGGCTGGCTCAAGACCTGCGAGGACTGGTGTACCCAGTTCCTTGAGCGCGGCATCCCTGAAATGCATCGCCTGCTGACAGGCAACGAGATTTTCGAGGCGCGCACCGAGAGCGTCGGCTACATTGACCGCGAGCAAGCCATCGCCTTCGCGCTCTCCGGGCCACTGGCCCGCGCATCGGGCGTGGAGTTCGATGTGCGCGTCAATCGCCCCTACGGCGCCTACCGCGAGATTGCGGTGAATATGCAGACCCGCCAGGAGGGTGACTGCTTCGCGCGCTACCTCGTCAAGATGGATGAGATGGCTGAGAGTGTGCGGCTGGTCCGCGTTGCGCTCGACCGCTTGCCTGGCGGCTCCATCAGCCAGCGCACGCCAATTGCCCTGCGCCCGCCACGCGGTGAGACGTATGCCGCAGTGGAGAGCGCGCGTGGCGAGGAAGGCGTCTATATGATTAGCGATGGTTCAGAGTATCCCTATCGGGCGAAACTGCGTGGGCCATCGTTCACCAATCTGCAGATTCTGCCAGAATTGCTGCGCGGTCACAAAATCGGCGATGTCATCGCCATCCTCGGCAGCATTGATATCGTGCTCGGCGATGTAGATCGCTGACAGAGGGCTAGAGGCGAGTCACGCTATGAACGATGTTTGGTTGACGATCATCCACTTTGTGGTGACGTTCCTGTTCGGGTTGGGCTTCCTGATGACGGCGGCGACCATCCTGACCTATCTGGAGCGCAAGGTGCAGGCCTACATGCAGGACCGCTATGGTCCGCTGCACTATGGCCCCGCTGGGCTGTTGCAGTCGCCGTTCGATGTCATCAAGTTGCTGCTGAAGGAAGACATCAGATCGTTCACGCAGGTGGATAGTGTCATCTTTCGACTGGCGCCAGTGATCTTCTTTGCGCCAGTCATCACGGCGTTCGTCGTGCTGCCGTTCTCGCCGTATTTGACGGCGGCTGCGCTCGGCACGGGCATCATCTACTACGTGGCGCTCAGCTCGATTGACGTGATCGGCGTCTTCATGGCGGGCTGGGGATCGAACAACAAATATGCGCTGATCGGCGGCCTGCGTGCGGCGGCGCAGATGATCTCGTATGAGTTGCCGCTGGTGCTCTCCATCGTCGGCGTGGTCATGCTCAGCAGCGTCCTCGCGCCGGGCTGCTCCACGGGCGCCAGCCTGGCGACCTGCGGCGTCGGCTCGATCTCATTCACGCAGATCACCGCCGCGCAGATGCAGCCAGGCGCGCCGTGGTTCTGGTTCGTGCTGGCGCAGCCACTGGGCCTGCTGATCTACTACATCTGCGGCCTGGCCGAGACAAACCGCTCGCCCTTCGATCTGCCTGAGGCAGAGTCGGAGCTGGTGGCGGGCTACCTGACGGAGTATAGCGGCCTACGCTGGGCGATGTTCTTCCTGGGCGAATATGGCAACATGACCATCGTCTCGGCGGTCTCGACGGCGCTTTTCCTGGGCGGCTGGTCTGGCCCCGGCGCGGCGATTGGCTTCTGGCAGGGCATCTTCGGCGCGACAGGCGGCGGCGGCTTCGTCGCCGGGCTGGTCTTCAACGTCATCGCGATGTTCTGGTTCGTATTCAAGATGAGCGTGCTGCTGCTGGTCTTCATGTGGATTCGCGCGACACTGCCACGTCTGCGCGCCGACCAGTTGATGCGCTTCGCCTGGCTCTTCCTGATTCCGGTGACGCTGGTGAATATCATCGTTACGGGGGTGGCGCTGCTGCTGCCGATTGGCCTGGTAGGGCAGATCGTCGTGGCGGCGGCGGCCAACTGGGTGATGACCTTCCTGATGATCTTCGCCTTCCGCCGCATCACGGGCGTCTCGCCGATCGGCAAGACCCCACGGTGGATTCAGCAGCGCAACGCGCCCGCGAGCGTCAATGGGACCTCACCAGAGGCGCCACCCAAGCC
>JAICSR010000269.1 GCA_025936795.1 Ktedonobacterales bacterium
ACCTATTGCCGGGGCGAGCTAGCCTTCGCCAGCGACGCCTGGCGCGTGCGGGTCGGGGCCAGCGGCGTCATCGCACAGTAGGGCGAGACGGCGCCAGCCCGCCGTAGACGAGATTGCTACAGGGTGCGCGTCACCTTCTGGATGGCGCGCGGCGCGTCGGGATCGAGTCCCTTGGCCAGCGCCAGATGCAGCGCGAGGGTCTGGCCAGGCAGCGCGGCGGTCAGCGGGCTTAGCCATTCGGCGACCGACGTGGCCAGCGGCAGAGGCGTCGTGGCCAGGTCCAGCGCCTGCGCCTGATCCGAGATCACCAGCAGTTCGGCGCCAAGCCGCCGAAGCTCGCGCGCCAGATCGAGCATATCATCGAAGGCGCGCCCGGCTGGCATGACGAGCAGCGCTGGAGCGCCCACGCCAATTGTGGCGATGGGGCCGTGGCGGAAGTCCGCCGACGAGTAGGGAATCGCCATCACGTAGGTCAGCTCTTTGAGCTTGAGCGCCAGCTCGAAGGCCGTCGCAGAGTTGTAGCCGCGCCCGATCACCACACAGCGATCCATATAACGGTAGCGTTCGGCGCGGCGGGCAACGGCGTCGGCCTGCGCCAGCGTCGCGGCCAGCGCATCGGGCAGGCGCTGCAACTCTTCCAGGCGGCGCGCATCGCCACTGAAGGTGGCGGCGAAGGCGGCGATGACAGCTAGCTCGGCTGTGTAGGTCTTGGTCGCCGCGACGCTGCGCTCTGGCCCGACGCCCAGCTCGACCACCGCGTCGGCGACGGCGGCGAGCGGCGAGGCGCCATCGTTGGTGATGGCGAGGGTTGGGCGGCCCTGACGCTGCGCCTCGGCCAGCACGGCGACGATGTCGGGCGATTGGCCCGACTGCGAGATGCCCACCACCAGCGCGCCAGCCATGCGCGGCGGCGCATCGTAGAGCGTGTGCAGCGAGGGCGCCGCCAGCGCGACCGGACGCCCACCAAGCGCCGCCCAGACATATTTCGCATACATCGCGGCGTGGTCAGATGAGCCGCGTGCGGCGATCAGCGCGTAGTCAAAGTCAGGCAAACCCGCGCAGATTTCCCTGATGCGTGGCGCCTCACGCGCCAGCAGCGCGGCGATGTGCGCAGGCTGGCTGGCGATTTCCTGTTCGAGTTGGGTCGTCATAGCGGCTCCAATTCACATGTGTTGGCCTTCTGCGAGGCCATTGCGCACGGCTCCTGAGCAGAGTGTACACGTCTTGTGGTCTAGTGGTCTAGATGTCTTGACAAATACACAACATATCATGTACACTCCCGACAACATCCAGAGGGTTCATCTGCGGCCCGCTTGTGGTGTGGCACAGCAGGCCAACGCTGACCGAAGAAGCTGGCCCAGCCAGGCTGAAGAAGCCGGAAAGGAGCGTAGATTCAGCGGCAGAGAGGCGGCGGACTGGCGCGGTTCGTGGCGGAGCCAGACGGAGCCATCGGCTCAAACCGTTTCCCGCCAGGCGCCAGGCGTCAGATGCTCCTTTCACGCACTTCATTCGTTCTTTTGGCTCGGACAGTACAGCAGTTCACAGGTCGCTGCGGGGCAGCAGTCTACCGGTCGCCAGACGACCAGGCGACCACTGGGATCCAATGGCGTGATTCATCGCTCCGAAGTCGGGAGGTTCTGCATGGCTTCCACTTCTTTCTCTCTGGCGCAGGCCAGGGGAAGGCGCGTCTCAACCTCAATCCTTGTCACATTCCTTGGCGCTGTCTCGCTCCTCGTCACCGCCTGCGGTGGCACGTCGGGCACGGGGAACACGACCAAGCACACGCTGACCGCTATCTGCTCGGTTGGCGGCTCCTACACCGAGAACATGAGTCCATTCAGCCCGAACGTCAACTGCGGCGTGGATGGCCTGGTGTATGAGAATCTCGAGTATGTCAACGGCATCAACGGCAAAGAGACGCCGATGCTCGGAACCAGCTACACCTGGGACAGTACCAACACCACACTGACCTTTAAAACCCGTCAGGGTGTCAAGTGGTCAGACAACACAGCGTTCTCGGCCAATGATGTGGCGTTCACCTTCAATATGCTCAAGACCTATCCCACCGCCGATGGCAACGGCCTCTGGCAGCATCTCGCCAGCGTGGCGGCTACCGACGACAGCACCGTTGTCTTCACCTTCCAGAGCGCGTTCCCAACTGATCTACCGTTCATCGAGGGAACGTACATCGTTCCACAGCATCTCTGGAGCAGCATCGGCGACCCAACCAAGTTCGTGAACCAGACGCCGATTGGCACTGGCCCGATGAAGCTCAAGAACTTCTCGCCGCAGATCATCAGCTACGTCAAGAATCCGAGTTACTGGCAGGCCGATAAGGTCAAAGTTGACGAGCTTGATTATCCGGTGGTGAGCAGCAACGATGTCGCACTGGAGAAGATGGAGGCCGGACAGGCCGACTGGACGGCGATCTTCGACCCGGCGGTCAACGCCTTCGTCCAGAAGGATTCCGCACACAACTTCTCGTATCCCGTGCCTGTGGTGCCAGCGCAGCTGATCCCCAACCTGAAGAATCCGCTGCTGAGCCAGCTCGCGGTACGTCAGGCGATCAGCCAGGCGCTCGACCGTCACCAGATGTCGGTCTCCGGTGAGGCTGGCTTCGAGCCACCCGCCAGCCCGACTGGTCTGATGCCCGGTCAGGAGGCCTACCTGAGCGCGCAGTACAATGGCACGCTGCCCTCGTTTGGCCCAGCCGATCCCTCAGGCGCCGAGACGACCCTGCAGAAGGCGGGCTTCACCAAGGGGTCAGATGGCATCTACGCCGACGCCCACGGCAATAAGCTCTCCTTCAAAGTGACCGTCCCGGGCGACTACTCGGACTATGTGGCCGACCTCCAGATCGCGCAGCAGAACCTCAAAGCGGCTGGCATTGACCTCCAGCTCAACAAGGTCTCTGATGACGACTTCAGGACTGACCGCGCCACGCACAACTTCGAGCTGCTCATGAGTGGTGGCTTCTTCGGCCCCACGCCGTACTACTACCTGCAGCCGCTGCTCTCCAGCACGCACATCAGTGGCGCGAATGCGACCAACTGGGAGCAATGGAGCGATCCGACGACCGATCAATTGCTGAACCAATATGCGGCCACGTCCGACCCCGCTGCGCAGAAGCAAGCGATTCAAGGCCTGACGGACATCATGGCGAAGAACCTCCCGGTCATCCCCATGCTGGATGCCGTGCAGTTCTTCGAGTACACCACGACCCACTGGACGGGTTGGCCGACCTCGCAGAACCCATATGCCATCGGCTCTTCCTATCAGTTGGCCGCTGGTGACAACGAGCAGGTCATCCTGCACCTGCAACCTGCGTCGTAGGGTCATCGGACCCCTTCACCCAGAGGGGATGGCCGTTTGCGGTCATCCCCTCTGGCCATCCCCTCTGGCCATCTTCGTAGCGCTTCCTTGTAGCGCTCGCATGATACGATAGCCCTGATCTGACGCCCCAGGGGAACGCCGTTGGCCGCACTGGCTGATGGGTGAGCAGTGAGCGAATCTGCGCGAAAGGAGCATGCTGATGCGCCGCTTGATCCGCCGGATCAGCATCTATCTGCTGGCGATCTGGGCAGCCGTCACCATCAACTTCTTCCTGCCGCGCCTCGCGCCCGGCGACCCAGCCAAGGCGCTCTTCTTCCGCCTCTCGCAGCACGGCTACGTCAACCCAGCCCTGTTGCAGGCGCTCGAAAGCGAGTTTGGCCTCGACACCACCGACCCCCTCTGGCTGCAATATCTCAAGTATCTCAACAATCTGCTGCATGGCAATCTCGGCATCTCGACCAGCGCCTATCCCGCGACCGTCGCTCAGGTCATCAACCAGGATATCCGCTGGACACTCGTGCTGCTCTCGATCAGTGTTCTCATCAGCTTCGTGGCTGGCACGCTGATCGGCGTCTTCATGGCGTGGAAGCGTGGCACGGCGCTCGATACATCGCTCTCAGCCATCATGACCTTTCTCTACTCGATTCTCTATCCCTGGCTGGCGCTGCTGGTGGTCTATTTCATCGGCTTCAAGGCTGGCTGGTTGCCCTTCTCAGACGGCTATGACCTCTCGCTGACGCCCGGCTGGAGCCTCGACTTCATCCTGAGCGCGGCGCAGCATGCGATCCTGCCCGCCTTCACCATCGTCATCTCCACCGTCGCAGGCTGGATGCTGACGATGCGCAACTCGATGATTACGACCCTCTCAGAGGACTACGTCACGATGGCCCGCGCGAAGGGTCTCACAACGCGGCGGGTGATGTTCGCCTACGCGGCGCGCAATGCCGTGCTGCCCAGCGTCACCGGGTTCGCCATCGCGATTGGCTCGGTGGTCGGCGGCCAACTGCTCGTCGAGATCGTCTTCTCGTATCCGGGCATCGGCTTCGCGCTCTACCAGGGCATTCTCAGCCAGGATTACGCCCTCGCCGATGGCATTCTGCTGCTCGTCATCGTCGCGACCGTCGTGATGAATCTGATCGTGGACCTGCTCTATACGGTGCTCGACCCGCGAACCCGCCAGGAAAGGAGCGCATAGCGATGAGTCAATCCCCGCTGACGCCCCTCTCGCCTGCCCTCGGCGCCACTGAGGCGCGCCTGCCGCCGACGGCGCCGCAGCCCGGCGACACGCTCTATCGCCGCGGGTCGCTTGGCGCGAAGGCGCTGGCCGTCCTGCGGAGCGCGTGGCGCGCCATCGCCTCTAATCGCAAAGTCGCCGCTGGTACGGGCGTCATCGCCTTCTTCGCGCTGGTGGCGCTGCTGGGGCCGCTCATCATTCATCAGGACCCGCTCAAATACACCCTGACACTGAACGCCTCGCCCTCGGCGGCGCACTGGCTCGGCACCAATCAGGGTGGTCAGGATGTCTTCTCCCAACTTGTGATTGGCACGCGCTCCTCGGTCTTCTGGGCGTTTCTCACTGGCATGCTGGTCGTGCTGATCTCCATCACTGTTGGCCTGGTTGGCGGCTACATGGGCGGCGCCGTGGATGACGCGCTCTCGCTGCTCACCAATGTCTTCCTGGTGATTCCCTCGCTGCCGCTGGCGATTGTCGCCGTGCAATACTTCAACCGCTCGACCATCACCATCGCGATTGTCGTCGCGCTGACCAACTGGCCCTGGGGGGCGCGCGTGCTGCGGGCGCAGACACTCTCGATGCGCTCGCGCGAGTTCGTCACCGCCGCGCGCGCCAGCGGCGAGAAGACCTGGCGCATCATCTTCGCCGAGATATTCCCGAATGAGATCTCGATTGTCGCGGCCAACTTCGTGACCACGACGATTCAGGTGCTGCTGGCGGTCGCCGGGCTAGAGTTCCTCGGCTTCGGCGATACCAACACGATCAGTTGGGGTATCATGCTCAACCAGGCCTATAGCAGTGGCGCGCTGCTCACTGGCTCGTGGTGGTGGTTCGCGCCGCCCGGCCTCTGCATCGCACTGCTCGGCGCAGGGCTGGCGCTCTTGAACTTTGGCATAGACGAGGTCGCTGATCCGCGCCTGCGCGTGCGGCGACGGCCCGCGCTCCTCGCGCGCAAGAAGCTGGAGGCGGCATGATGGCTGCCAGGACGGCGATCCCGCTGCTCGAAGTGAAGAACCTCTGCGTGGACTATTTCGCCGAGGGCGGCACGGTGCATGCCGTCACCGACGTCAGCTTCACGCTGCATCGTGGTGAGATTCTGGGGCTGGC
>JAICSR010000144.1 GCA_025936795.1 Ktedonobacterales bacterium
CCGCCGCCTCGGTCGCGCCACGTCGCCAGGGCGTCATCCGCGAGGCGCCTGTGCAGCAGCCAGCCGCCACGTCAGCCTCGGCGACAGAGGCGGAGCGCGATGGCGCCGAGGAGCCAGCGGCCACCGAGCAGCAGATGGTGAGCATTCGCAAGCTCTGCGAGGCGCTGCGGCGCCCTGAGCCAGAAGCAGCGCTCAGCTATGCCCAGGCGCGGCAGCTCATCACGCAGCTGAGTGGCGAGTATCAGCGGATGCGGCGCGCCAGCTAAGTGGCGTCCATCCAGTCATAGTCAAGCCATAGCGCAACAGCCCGCATATCATGTGAGATACGCGGGCTGTTCGTCGTGAGACGCTTGATACGGCATCGGAATACAGTCATGCAGCGTTGTAGCACGAAGGCATGGTACGAAGCATTCACCTTATACTGCGCCTGACGATGCCTATGCGCCACGCACTGCGCGCTGATAGCGGGCAAGCTGATCCGCGTCATCAAACGACACGTGATGATAGACCTGCCGCCAGCCGCCCTGTTCGGCGATGAAACGAAAGATGCAGATGGAGCGAATCGCGGGGAGATCGGACATCGCCTCGCGCGCGCTGCCCTGCGTATAGGCGCCGCGCTCGCTCCCGGTGAAGACGACCAGATCAGGCGTCACGTAGGCCACGATGTCCTCGAACACGGTTTGGACCCGCAGCGATCCGGCGAACATGCGGGCAGCGAGCGCGGAGATGGCTGCGCTGCCGCGAACCATACCTCCGACTGGGCTGCCGAGTTGGACAAGGGGATCGTCGGCCCAGATGCGCTGGTAGAGGTCCAACGACCGCGTGTTGAAGGCGTGATAGAACGTCTCCAGCGCCGCACGCGCTCCCTCGGCGCCGGGCGCGGCGGACTCGGCCAGCAAGTTCTGCTCGCCGCGCACGATCACACCGCTCAGCGCAGTCGCCACTGCGCGATCATCCGCATTGGCGCTTGCCTGCATCATTGGATATCCTTCTCCATGCTGTTCGCCTTGCCATAAACGCGCTGCGCAACTCGCGATGTGGCGCATCGGGCATCTGCTACCAGAAGCGCTCTTCCTTCCAGGGGTCGGCGTGGTTGTGATAGCCCAACTGCTCCCAGAAGCCCGGCTGGTCTTCGGTCAGAAACTCCAGGCCGTTGAGCCACTTGGCGCTCTTGTAGGCGTAGAGCTTCGGCACGATCAGCCGCACGGGGCCACCGTGTGCGCGTTCGATCTCGGCGCCATCGTGCAGGAAGGCGACGAGCGTGTCGTCGTCGTCGAGGTCGGCGAGCGGCATGTTGGTTGTGTAGTCGCTCCACGAGTGCGCCATGACGAACTTCGCTTCCGGCTTTGGTTTGACACGCGTGAGTAGCTCGCGCACCGCGACGCCTTCCCAGGCGTTGTTGTAGCGGCTCCAGGTGGTGACACAATGGAAGTCTGCGGTCAGTTGCACACGCGGCAGCGCCTGAAGTTCATCCCAACTCAGGTCCAGCGGCTCCTCCACTGCTCCCCAGATACGGAAGCGATAGGTCTGCGGATCGAAGGTCGGGATCGCCTCGTGAGTGAGAATTGGCCACTTGCTGGTGAGGTATTGGCCAGGCGGCAGGCGCGGCGAGCCATCGGGGAGCCGTTCGTTTGCCGCTGAATCAGACTGTCGCCCGAAGAGACGTGAGATGCCCATCGTGTCACTGCTCCTTTTTAGACGCATGCCCGCCAGTTTGGAATGCCCGCCGAACCATGCTGTTCCACCACTTGCAATTATGCCGCGCGCGTCTACGTCCATGCCACCGCTGCAGCGCTCCCAGGCGTCGCTCCCAGGCGTCTCGCCAGATGCCGCGCTCACCCGTCATACTATAGAGCGCATAGCAGCGAATATGTTACAGGCAATCCTTACGCGCAGCGTGAGGCGGTTGGATGGCGACGAGACGGGGTGAGCATGAGCCAGCAGACAGTGGCCACGGAGGCGCCAGAGACGCCAGGAGCGTTGACTCCGGCTGAACGTGCGGTCGCATGGCTGCTCCCGTCACTGGGCGATGTCATCTTTGTCTGCGCGCTCCTGGTGGGCTTGCTCGGCCTTCAGGGACGCATTCTCGGCGTGGATGGCGATGTTGGTTGGAATATCGCGCTCGGCACGATCACCTTGCAGCATGGGCTGCCACGCACCGAGCCATTTTTGAGCGGCTCGCTGGGTCAGCCGACGGTGCAGTGGGAGTGGCTGGCGCAGGTGGTCTATGCGCTCGGCTACCGGATCGGCGGCCTGAATGGCGTAGTCGCCGTCGCCTCGATCCTGATGGCCACGACGCTGTTGGGGCTGTATACCGTCTTACGGCGGCATGGCGCGTCGCCGCTGCCAGCCGTGGCGCTGACGTTGCTGGGCGCGCCGCTCGTGGCGATGGCGTGGACGGCGCGGGCGCAGGTCTTCTCGCTGCTCTTCACCCTGTGGTGGGCCGAGTGGCTCTGGCGCTACTGGCGCACTGGTGAGCGCTGGCGGCTCTGGTTCTTTCCGCTGGCGACGGCGCTGTGGGTCAATATCCATGCCGGCTGGCTGGGCGGAATCGCGCTGCTGGGCGTCGCGACGGCGCTGGCCTGGCTGACTCCACCCGCGCGGCGCACGGCGAGTCCATTGTGGTTGGCGTTGGCGCTGGTCGGCTCGCTGCTGGCGACGCTGCTCAATCCGTGGGGGCTGGGCTACTGGAGCCATCTGCTGCGCTTCACGTTCAATCCGCTGATCGCCCGCTATACCCAGGAGTATCAGTCGCCAGACTTCCACCTCGCCGCGCTCTGGGCCTATCTGGCGCTCACCTTTCTGCTGGTCGGCGTCTGGCTGCTGGCGGCGCGTCGTGGACGGCGCATCGAGCCGCTGGCGCTGGCGTTCTGCGCGCTGTGGACCACGCTCGGCTTCCTCTATGTGCGCTTCGTGCCGCTCTGGCCGCTGATCTGCCTGCCTTATCTGGTGAATGCGCTGCCCGCCCGACGCGATGAGCGTGCTGCCGAAGCCGTCGCTGTGTCTGACAATGCGACTCTGGCGCCTGATTGGCGGATGCGGGTGGTGGATGGGCTGCGGCGTGTCTGGCTGCGGCTGGGCGCGGCGTCGCAGCGCGCAGGGCAGATCGAGCGGCTAGTGGGGCGCGGCGTCTGGCCAACGCTGGCGCTCGCGGTAGTGGCGCTGCTCGTCATCAATGGCGGGCGGGCGCCTGGCCAGACGACGCCCGTGTTACATGCCCAGTGGGATGCGCAGGCGTTTCCAGTGGCGGCGACGCAACGCCTGCGCGCCGATGGATTGCCCGCCGGGCGCGGGTACAACCCGTATGAGTGGGGCGGCTACCTCGATCAGGCGCTGCCGGAGTATCATGTCTTCATTGATAGCCGGTCGGATGTCTACAGCAGCCAGTTCCTGGCCGACTACATCACGATCACCGATGTCGCGCCCGGCTGGGATCACCTGCTCGTCCACTATGACGTGCAGTGGGCGCTGCTGCCGTCCAGCGCGCCGCTACGGCAGGCGCTGACGCTGGCAGGTTGGCGCTGCCAGGCGGAGGATAACCAGGGTGTCGCGTCGCTCTGCCTGCGAGGCGCGCCGCTGAGCCAGGCAGGGCCGGTGACAGGCGAGGGCGCGCCGAACGCGCGCAGCGCGACACATACGTTGAGGAGTGTTTCATGAGGAGCCAGGCAAGCAGCCGGGCGCGGAGCAGATGGCAATCGCTTGGTCGTTGGCCCGCGATGGTTCATGCGCGCGGGTTGGCGCTGCTGACGCCGCTGGTGGCCCTGCTCGTCCTGGCGGGGTGCAGCGCGTCTGGTGGTAGCTCCAGCGGCGGCATCAACGTGACGCTTGGCTTGCAAGGCTCCACGGCGGACAACCCCGCTCAGCCGCCGAAGATTGCCGCGAACGGCCCCGATGGCGCGTATGCGTTTGTCTATGACAATCAGGTCTGGGCGCATGTGAAGGGAGCCAGCGCCGCCGTGCAGGTGACACGACTGACGCTGTCGGCTGGCGCGACCATCGAATGGGGGCCGCTGGCGTGGTCGCCAAGCGGCAATTCGCTCGCCTTTGCGCTGGTGCAGAATCTCTCAACGGACCAGCCGATCCGCGATGCCGGGCCGATCTACTATGTCAATCTCTCCTCGTGCCTGACGACCTCAGGCGCGACCTGCCCGGTTTACAATACAGAGGTAACGGGTAGCGTGTATGGTCACGCCTATAGCTGGCTGAACGACGACTGGCTCATCGCTGGAGGGGGCGCGGGCATCAGCGCCTATGACATCAGCGACCAGCTTGGGGCGCGCACCTGGCAACTGCGCGGCTCCGCGACCGAGCAGCAGGACTTCGCCTGCCAGCAGCCGCGCGCCTATGGCGACGTGCAGGTCGTCGGGACGACGCTCTATTACACCTGCATGAACCTGACGCGTCTGGGCGCGACAGGCGTTGTCGGGACCGCGACATTGAACTCGCTCAGCCTCTCATCCATCGTCTTTGACTTTGGCAATGACCCATCCACACGCGACGATCAGATCGCGACCATGCTGAATGCGGATGGGCTGTACGGCTCGCAGATCACCTCGCTGGGAAACGTCTATTCAGATAACCACGGTGAACCTGTGGCGGGGGCGTGGAGCGTGAACAATACATCGCTGGTCTACGAGCGCATCGGCGGGGTTGACGCGCAGAAAGGCGTGGCGGCGCGCAGGGTCTGCGCGACCAGCGTGTACAATTATGGCGGCTGCGATTCGTCGGTCTTGACCACTGTCACAGCGCAACCGTTAACCACGCACCCACAGATGACGCTGAGGTCTGGCGGCGCAGTGGCCTACCAGGGCGACAAGCTCTATCTGAGCGGCCAGAATGACGCCATCGCGGTCACGTCGCCCTACGCGCCCACCTGGCTCTCCAGCTCCTCCGTGGCGGTGACGAATGTGCTCGCGACGACCACCGAC
Organism: Ktedonobacterales bacterium; assembly: GCA_025936795.1. Taxonomy (GTDB): domain Bacteria; phylum Chloroflexota; class Ktedonobacteria; order Ktedonobacterales; family JADMIN01; genus JAKAIY01. The sequence goes on from JAICSR010000144.1 coordinate 4,929, forward strand.
GCTTCGGGTGTGACCCACACGACGGCAAATCTGGTTGTAGCGCAGAATGGCTCGCCTGCCACGCTGATCGCGGGGGCAAGTGACCTTGCGCTGCGCTAATTGTCCGCCTGTGCGCGCCAGGCGCGCCAGGCGCGCTCGGAAGGTGGAAGCGCGATTGCGCTCGTTGGGGTAAAGAGACAGGTGTGCAATGCGCTCGATAGATGATGACACGCCAATGCAGCTGGCAGTGCTGCGCAAGCTGCGCGAGTGGGGGCCACTGCCGGAGAGCGATGTCAGCCGGATGGTCAAGGACTTCATGCTAGTGACCGATGATCTGCGCGCGATGGCGGACGAGGGCTATGTCGATATGGCCTTCGTCGGCGATGAATATGTGCTCTCGATGACTATGCTGGGGCGACTGTTTCTGGAGCAGCATGAACAGCCGACGCCCGATGCGTAGCCCGACGCATCGCGCGATACGTCGCGCGGCGCAACAGTGATAGAGTACACCACAGATATGAGCGATATGTCCGGCATGCGCTGAGCGCTGATACGCACAGGCCGCCGGGTGGGCATACAGAGAAAGGGACACGCGCGCGTGACACTGGCTGCGCTCTGATCGCTGGCCGCTCGCCGCAAGGGCGCGGCGCCAGGTGGCGAGGGAGCGTCAGGTGGGAGGCGCCGCGTGTCGTGACTGGTAGGAAGGCGCGACTAGCTCTTGAGTACGCAACGAACGCGGCCAAACGGCCAAAAAACGCTCCGATTCGTCCCGCTGGGTGGGCTGGGCGAGATCGGCAAGAACATGATGGTGATCGAGTATGGCGCCGATATCGTCATCGTGGACGGGGGGCTGATGTTCCCCGACGATGAGATGCTGGGCGTTGATCTGGTGATCCCCGATACGACCTATCTCGCGGACAAACTTGACCGCATTCGTGGCGTTTTCATCACGCACGGGCACGAGGACCATATTGGCGGGCTGCCATTCCTGCTGCCGCAGCTTGGCTTTCCGCCGGTCTTCGCGACGAAGCTGACGCTCGGCCTCATCACAGTGAAGCTGCGCGAGCGGCGCATCCTCGACCGCGCGACGCTGGTGGAGGTGGCGCCAGGCACGCACACGCAGGCAGGCGCGTTTGACGTGAGCTTCGTGCGCATCAACCACAGCATCCCCGACGCCGTAGCGGTCGTCCTGCGCACGCCGATTGGCGTGGTCATCCACACGGGTGACTACAAATTCGATTTCACCCCTGTGGATGGGCTGCGGGCCGACATTGGCGCGCTGGCTCGGCTGGGCGACGAGGGCGTGCTGGCGCTCTGCGGCGACTCCACCCGCGTCGAGAGTCCCGGCTTCACGCCATCTGAGCAGGTCATCACTGCGACCTTCGAGGAGATCTTCAGCAAGGCGCCAGGGCGCATCATCGTCGCCACGTTCGCTTCGCTGATCTCGCGGGTGCAGCAGGTGATCGATGTCGCCGTGCGGCAGGGGCGGCAAGTGGCGTTGGTAGGCCGCTCGATGGTCAACAACGTGCAGATGGCGATTGAGCTGGGCTATCTGAATGTTCCGGTGGGGACGCTGGCGCGCGCGGAGGACATCAACAAGATTCCGGCGAACAAGCTGGTCATCATCTGCACGGGCAGCCAGGGCGAGCCGACCTCGGCGCTGACCAAGATCGCCAATGGCGACCACTGGCTGGTGCAGATCGAGCGCGGCGATACGGTCATCCTCAGCTCGACGCCAATCGTCGGCAATGAGCGCGCCGTCTTCCGCAATATTGATAACCTGATGCGTCAGGGCGCGCTGCTCCACTATCAGGGCAAGGCGCAGGTGCATGTGTCGGGCCACGCCAGCCGCGAGGAGCTGAAGCTGATGCTCGCGTTGACGCGCCCGACGTGCGTCATTCCCGTGCATGGGGAGTATCGCATGCTGTCGCAGCACGCCGATCTGGCGGTGAGCATGGGTGTCGCGCCGAATCGCACGGTGGTCGCCCAGGACGGCGACATCATCGAGTTGAATGCCGAAGGCGATATCAAGATCGTGGACCACGCGCCCTGTGGCAATGTCTATGTGGATGGAACGGGCGTGGGCGATGTGGGTCAGGTCGTGCTGCGCGATCGGCGAGCGCTCTCCAGCGATGGTGTGCTGGTCGTGACGCTGACGGTGGACGCGGAGACTGGCGAGCCACTGGCGCGACCCGACATCATCTCGCGCGGCTTTGTCTATGAGCGCGAGTCTGAGGCGCTGCTAGAGGCGGCGCGTGCGCGGGTGATCCAGGCGCTCCAGAAGCATACGAAGGCGCGTGGTGGTCCCGCCGACTGGAACTACGTCAAGAACAAGATTCGCGACACGCTCAGCGAATTCATTTACGAGCAGAACAAGCGCCGCCCGATGATCTTGCCAGTGGTGGTCGAGGTGTAAGTGAGGGCCGTAGCACATGGAACAGGGGCGTCCGCTCATGGACGCCCCTGTTGTGTGGCCGTTGCGCGGCGATTGTACGGTGAACCGCCAATGGCGCTTGCCCGTGGACACTCAGTACCAGAGTCAGTACCAGATGGCGCGCGGGAAGTGGTTGGCGGTGAGCAGATAGCGTCGTTCGTCAGATTCGAGCAGCAGCTTGTGCATCAGCACGACGTCTGCTTCGGGAAGTCCAACCGCCGCTGGCTGCACGCACAAACGCTCAGTCACCCTGCCGTGTTCCACCACCTGCACCTGGCCTGGCCCGCGTGGAATGCGGTAGACCCGACCGGGGTATTCACGGCTTGGCACTTCGAGATAGCCATTGAAGCCCAGCGCATCGTACTCGCGCTCGTCGAGCAGACGCCGAAGCAGCGCCTCTGCGGTGCGCTCGGCTGGCACTGGCCACCATGAGCGAGTGCGTAGCCAGGGCCAGATGCGCGAGCGAAAGTAGGGACTCATCGTAAGCAGCGCCGATACTCTGAACATCACGACCATCATCGCGATCAGTGTGACGAACAACAAAACCACACTGGCGCTTTTCATGGCGTCTCCTCGTCTCAGCCGCCGACAACTCTGGGGATCATCACGATCTCTTGAGCGGCGGGATCGAAGGCGTCAATGCGCTCGGCTGGCTTGCCCGGTGTAACCCGTACAGCAGTCGAGCCTCGGGCGCGCTGCTCAGCGAAAATGCGCTCGGCTTCGCGGATGGCTTGCTGCGCTTCCTCGTCGCCAACTAGAACGGCGGGGTAGTTCCAATCAAGCCGGTCATCTCCGTGATGCGATAAGACTCTCAGCACCCCCATAACTCGTTCTCCTGTTCGCTACTAACCAGACGTTGCAGCCGCCTGGTATCTGCACGCTAGCTCGGCGCACATGGTCGCCATCCTTTAGCGATCCCAAGCAAATGCTTGCGAGTGTACCCATGCCCCAATCGCCGATACGGCGTGCTACCGCAGCCACGCGCCGCCTGGCGGCTGGGGGCTGCCTGATCGAGAGACGCCGCGCGCTGTCAGAAACGTTGTCATCCCTGCGAACGCGGGTTCCACGCGGGCCTTGTCCGCATACAGCATGCCGAACTCAACTGTCCTACAGTCGAGTTTCTGGCGTGTGCATCAATTGTAGGGCATTCGCTTAAATTGTGCCAGAAGTACATTGGCGTCCAGCGACCTCTGCGGCGCCTTGACGACGACCGCGACGACGACCGTTGGCGACAGGCGTTTTACAGCTCGTCCATTCCGCGCTGCGCCAGGGTGTGAAGCTGCTCGCCGAAGCCGCGTAGCTCCAGCCAGTCGTGCGTGGCGCCCGTGATGATGACCGGCGCATGCTGAAGTTCGGCGATCGTGCCGCTGGCCGTCAACTGCATGGCCACGCGCAGCTCCGCAAGGAACTGGTCGAGGAACTCGCGGACCGCCGCTTCGCTCTCGGCGGCGGCCTTCAGGAATGGGAAGCCCATGCCAATCAGACTCGCGCCCAGCGCTAGCGCGCGCGCCGCGTCTAGCCCGGAGCGCACGCCGCCGGTCGCGGTGATCGGCAGATCGGGCGCGCCTGCGTGCGCTTCGACGACGGCGATGGGGGTGGCGATGCCCCAGTCTCGAAAGAGCGCGCCAATCGCGCCTGTGCGGCGGTCGCCGCGATCCTGCGCGCGCTGCGCCTCCATCGCCGCCATGCTGCTGCCGCCCGCGCCACCCACGTCAATCGCCGAGACGCCTGCGCGCGTGAGC
>JAICSR010000209.1 GCA_025936795.1 Ktedonobacterales bacterium
CTACTTCGCCCGGTTCGAGGCCTCGCATTGGCAGGCGACACCGGGAAAGCGGCGAATCGGGTTGCGGGTAGTGACCAACACGGGCGCTCGCTTGAGTCTGCCACGCGCGCTCGCCCGCATCGCCCTCAAATTCCTGCCCTGGGAGATCGCGCACACCAGCCTTTGGCACACGCCAGGCTGGCCATCGCACGCTCAACCAACTACGCGCAACTATGTGGCGTATGGATCGGTCTATGCGCTGGCCGCCGTCTACATTGTGACGCTGCTGACCAGCCACACACGACAGCCGCTCTATGACCGATTGACGCATACTCGCGTCATCCATGCGTCACGGCCCCTCGCAGCAGGCCAGCGATAGTGGGGCCACTGGCAATGGTGAGTGGGAACGCCTGGAGCGCCGCCAACGCCAGCCTGATAACCAGGCGCGAGCGCAGCATCGTCGGCGCCAAACGCCTGCCTGCCGCCCACATCATTCCTGGGTGGCGTTGACGCGGTTGGAATAGGTATGCTACCATCGAAGCGATAGAGAGACGCGAGCGCGGCGCTCAGGGCAGGGATGCGTCGGAGCCGCCACGGGGCGAGTCGGCTGCTGTACGGAGGATTCTTGCAGTGTAGCAGGAGAGCGCACTATGTGGTTCCAACGTGTCATCTCGTGGTTCCGGGCGCTCTTCTCCGCGCTCGACGACGCCAGCGTGGCGCATGTGGCGGGCGAGTCGGACACTGCGGGCGCCGCCACTGCCGATGCAGCTTCCTCAGCGGCCTCAGCAGGCCCAGCCGCGCAGTCTGACCCCCTCGCGCCGCTGATCGAGCCAGAGTTCACGCGCCGCCAACTACTCTACCCGCGCGACCCCCTCAAGACATTTGGTCTGGGTACGCCGCAAGAGTCCTACCCTGCGGAGCCACCGCTCTACGAATCGCCCAAGACCGTTCCCCTGATTCGCCTCTCCCCGCAGATTGATCTGCGCTTCGATGAGCCGTCGCAGCCGCTGCATATTTCGAGCGAGCCACCCGCTCAGTTGACGAGCCGCGAGCCAGCCCAGCCCGCCGCCAGCGAACCGCTCTCGGCCAGCCTCCAGCATCTGAGCGAGCTGCCCGATTCGCTCGACAGCTTCGACCAGATGGACGACCTCGACGACCTGACGCGCCGACTGCTCTTTCTGCGGCGCCTGGTGCGCCAGCGGGTCTACAACGAGGGCTTCGCAATGGATGAGACGCCCACGCAGTATCGCCACAGCCTCGGTCTGAGCGACCAGCCAGGCGACAGGGGCGGCCAGAACTAGCGCGCAATGAACGCGCGCTGAACCACATTAGCCCTGCGTCGCCAGCCGCAGCGCCTCGGCCACGCTCCATGCCTGCTCCGGGCAGCCAGCGGGCGTGAACGGCGTTGCGCCACAGGCGATTTCGCTGATCGAGCCAATCCCTGCCACGCGCAGATGCGCCTTCAGCGGAGCCAGCAGCCGCGCGCGGGTCGCCGCCGCGTCCTCCTCTGGGAACGCATGGGCGCGCGCATCGGCGTAGGCGCCAAGCAGCCACGGCCACGCCGTCCCCTGGTGATAGGCCGCGTCGCGGCTGCGCTGATCACCGCCATAGGTTCCCTGGAAGGCAGGATCATCTGGCGAGAGCGTGCGCAGCCCCAGCGGCGTCAGCAATTCCCGTTCGACCACCACCAGCGCCGACCGCGCCTGCTCTGCGCTGGCCAGCTCCGGCGCCACCGCCAGCGCCAGGACCTGATTGGGACGCAGCGAGGCGTCTACGCGCCCCGGCTCGCCCGCGACATCCACCACATCGGCGAAGTAGCCGCCCGTCGCATACCAGAAGCGCGCGGCGAAGCTGGCCTGCGCCTCAGCCGCCAGCGAGGCGTAGGGGTCGGCGTCGCGGCCCAGCCGCTCAGCCCAGCCCGCCATCAGTCGTAGCGCGCGATACCAGAGCGCGCTGATCTCCACCGGCTTGCCCCAGCGCGGCGTCACCACCCAGTCGCCTACCCTGGCGTCCATCCAGGTCAGTTGCACGCCCGGAGCGCCTGCGCGCAGCAGCCCATCGCCCGCGTCCACGCTGATGCCATAGCGCGTCCCACGAATGTACCAGTCAATGCTGCTATCAAGCGCATCGAACATCTCGGCGAGCAGCGGCCAGTCGCCACTTGCAGTCAGGTAGGCGTCGAGCGCATGGAAGAGCCAGAGCGTCGCATCCACCGTGTTATATTCGGGCGCGCCACTGGCCGCGTTCGCTACGTCGGCGCTGAAGTGCGGTATCAGCGTGGCCTGGTCGGGGAAGCGATTGGGGATCATTCCCTGGCTCATGAAGGCGACGAAGCCGCGCAGCAGGCCGCGCGCCTCGGCCAGCCGCCCGGCCGCCAGCGTCAACCCGGGCAGCGCAATCATCGTGTCGCGCCCCCAGTCGGTGAACCAGGGATAGCCTGCGATGACCGTCACGGCGGGATCAGCCGCGCCACCGGCTGGCGTGGCAGGCGCAGGCCGTCGCCCAACGATGAACTGGTCAGCCGCGAGCGTCAGCCGTCGCGCCAGATCGTTCTGCGCGCCCCCCTGGCTGTCCGTCTGGAAGTCCGCCTGGCTGAGCAGACGCCGCTCGCGCTCGCGTTCGCGCATCAACGCCTGCGCCACCAGCGCCTCGTGATCTGCGCCGCCAGGCTGGGCGCCATCGGGTAGCGCGCCGGTCGCATCGCCCACACTCAGCACGAGGCTGGCCGTCTCGTCCGGCGCCAGCGTGACCGTGAAGACACCCGGAACGTAGACATCTTCCTCGGCAGGCAGGCCGCGCGCCCGCTCCACGCGATGCTCGACATGCCAGTACCACAGCCCGCTCGCCTCGAAGCGCGCCGCTGGCCCCGCCGTCAGTCGGCAGGGATCAGCGGCAGGCGTGGCGCACGCGACACACCACGCTGGTCCGCTCTCCAGCGCAAAGCGCCAGTCGGGATTGCCTCGCTGGCTGGCATGGTGGTCGCGCCAGACGAGGTACGGCTGCAGCCGCAGCGTCAGCGGCGCGCGTAGGGCCTCGGCGGCGTCGGACGTGGCGATGAGGCGATACTGCACGAAGGTGACGTTGGCGCCATACGCCATCCACAGGCGCTTCTCCAGCGTCAGCCCAGCGACCAGGCGCAGGCTGAAGCAAGGGACTAATCCTTCCAGCGCGAAGCCCGCCAGCCGCTCGAAGCCGCGCGGGTCAATCGTGCCATCGGCGTACTCGTTCGTTCCCAGCGCGATCTGCTGGCCATCGGCGAGTGTCACCTGCTCGTCAAGCTTGGTGACCAGCGCCACCCGCTCCTGTGGCGTGCGCGGCGCGGCAATCAGATAGCCGTGGTAGCAGCGTGTTGTCGCGCCTGCCAGCGTACCCATCGCATAGCCGCCCAGGCCATTCGTCACCAGCCACTCATGCGCCAGCGCAACGTCGAGCGTCTCATAGGCGTCTGGCGTCAGGGCCAGCGTCGGCAGGTTGATCGCGTCGTCGCGCTGTTCGGCCATCGTGGTCACACTCCTCTCGCCTGCTTGCGTCGGATCAGCTGCGTCATCCGCATATGGCGCCGACCACATTGTATGCCGCGCTGCGATGGCTCGCCGTAGCGTCTGGCAGGAGCTGGCGTCTGGCGGACGTGGCGAGCGGCGCGCCCCTTGCCCCTCTGGCATCCGCTCTGCTATCGTGCTAGTTGAGCGTGCGATGGCTGCGCGCCGCTGCAATCTGAGTCCGCGCAGGCGGACTTCGCGGCTCGCCAGAGCCATCCAGGCGCGGTTTCAACCGCCAGCCGAAAGGAGCAACGCGCGGTGATGCCGGATGAGGCGGCCAGAGCGGCAGAAGATGAGGCTGTGGAAGCTGTGGACGGTGCGGAGATCAACGACACCGACGACGCTGAGCTGCTCGCTCACTCCCCTGCCACGCCGACACGCGCGCACCGCATCATTCCCGACGCGCTCTATGGCGCGCTCCCCATCTCGCGCTGGGCGCAGGCGCTGCTGGAGCTAGCCCCCTTCGAGCGGTTGGCGGGTGTCTCGCTCTCCGATGTACCTGGCGAGCTGCTGTTCCACGCGCCCTTTCCCTCGCGGCTGACGCATAGCCTCGGCGTCTACTATCTGGCGCGGCAGGCGCGTCCGCGCGACCGCGCGCTGCATGCGGCGGCGCTGGCGCATGATCTGGGCCACGGCCCCTTCTCGCACCTGACCGAGCCGCTGATGAGCGAGCGTCTGGGGATTGGCCACGAGCAGCGCGGCGCCCTGCTGCTGCGTCAGGCGCTCGCACAGACATCGGGGGTATCGGCGCGGCTGCTGGCCTGGCTCGATCCCGACGAGGTGACTGCCCTGATGCTCGGCGAGAGCGCCGACGGACGCGGCAAGCTGCTGAATGGGCTGATGGACTACGACAACCTCGATAACGTGGCGCGTTTCCTCCAGGCCGCCGGGCTGGGCGATCCCGGCTACGATCCACGCACGCTCGCCCGTGAGTTGCGCCTGGTCGTGTCCGATGCGCCGCCCGGTGCGGATCAGCCACCCGCCGCCCCGTGCGAGCCGTTCGTGGCGCTGGCGCCCGGCGCGGCGACGCAGGCGCAGGCCTGGCTGGCCGACCGCAGGCGCGTCTATCGCTTCCTGGCTGAGAGTCCGCGCAATCACCCCATCCATGGCATGCTTCGCAAAGCGGTGGACCTCGCGGCGCAGGCAGGGATGCTTGGGGCGGGTTTCTTCGATGCGACCGACGCGCAAGCGCTTCAACTGCTGCGCGCGGGCGTTTCGCCTGGAGCCGCGCTGCTGGCCGACGCCGTGACACACGACGCGCTCTATGCCCGCATCTGGGAGGCGAACGCGCCGGAGCAGAACGGCGCGCTCGCCGCGCTCTTCGCGCAGGGGCAGGCGCGGCTGGAGATCGAGGAGCGTGTGGCCACCGAGGCGGGCCTGCTGCCGCACGAAGTCGTGCTGAGCTATACGGTTGCGCGTGGTGAGCGCGCATTGCCGCCCATCCTCACCACGCCACGCGGGCGCGCCGAGCCAGCGCCCAGTCTGCCAGCAGCGTCCGCTCCCGCCCTCGCCATACCAGCGCGGAGCATCACATTGCTCATCACACCCACCGCCGGTCGTGACTATGTGCGCCGCGCCCGGATGGCCGCCGAGCGGGCGCTGGGTGCGCTCGGCGCCACCCCACGCGCCTGACCCAACGCCCAGTAACTATCACGCTTTCTGTGTTAGACAGATGGACGGCAAAGCTTATATACTGCGCCCATCGTTGCAGAAGACAGCTTGTACAGGGGGTAAGGGATGCGGCGCGATGAATTGACTGAATTGCACTACATCACACCCATCGCAAATGTACCCTCAATCTTGAAGTATGGCATTCTGTCGCACAATCGGGCCGCTCCGCATCCTCACCAGTCCGTCGCGATGGAGGATGTGCAGTCTCGGCGAGATACTATCACCCTGCCAACCGGACGGCGCCTGCATGACTATGTGAACCTGTACTTTTATGCGCGCAATCCCATGATGTACAAGCGCAAAGATGGTCATGAGACGCTTTGTGTGCTTATAATTAGCACAAACGTTCTTGATTTGCCGGGGACGGTTATTACCGATCGTAACGCTGCTGCAAATCCAAGGTTCATGTCCTTTCCGCAGGGCCTCGCGATGGTAGATCATGGCAGGGTGTTTGCTGAATTTTGGACTCATCCCGGGAATCCATCAGCGTATTTTGACCACAAGGCAGTGAAGTGCGCTGAGGCGCTTGTTCCAGATCGTGTGGAAAGCCGATACATTACAGGCGTTTATGCGTCATGTAAGAAGAGTGCGGAGATGCTTGAACGGCTCGCGCAGACATTGCAGGTGATTATGAATGGTCATCTGTTTTTCCGAGGAGGAGGGTGAGATGGTCCGTGTACTCGTCGGCGACTTGCTCGCCTCTAATGCCCAGACCCTTGTAAATACTGTCAACTGTGTTGGAGTCATGGGTAAGGGTATTGCTTTGGAGTTCAAGAAGCGGTTTCCTGATATGTATCAGGATTATGTACTTCGATGCGCACGCAAACAGGTACAGCTTGGTGAGCCGTACCTGTATCGCGGTCTGTTTCCTCCCTATGTGATCAACTTTCCGACGAAAGATCACTGGCGCTCGGTCTCGCGGCTGGAAGATATTGTAGCGGGTTTGGAGTATCTTGAGCGACGGTATCAGGAGTGGGGTATCACCTCTCTCGCTGTGCCGCCCCTTGGTTGTGGTCAAGGGCAATTAGAGTGGCGAGTTGTTGGCCCTACACTGTTTCGCTATCTCAGCAATCTTGCCATCCCTGTCGATCTCTATGCCCCTATAGGAACGCCTGACTATGAAATGACGGATGGTTTTTTGCAGCAAGGTGAAGTGCTCTCGCCATTGCTGCTTGAGTCAGCTGAGCCTGTTCGTATCACTCCTGCATGGGTCGCGCTGGCTGAAATCGTGGCGCACATAGAGCAGGCTGATTATCACTGGCCCGTTGGGCGCACACGATTCCAAAAGCTGTCCTATTTCGCCACTGCGGCGGGCCTTCCAACCGGATTTGAGTTTCGCCCTGCGAGCTACGGACCTTTCGCTCCCAGCATCAAACCAGTTCTGACCAAGTTAGTAAATAACGGCTTGCTCACTGAGGAATCAGATGGGAAGGCATTCATCCTCCACGCTGGCCCAACGTATCGTGATACAGCAAATTCGTCGTTCTACAGACAATCACTGGATGAGTGGGAAGCAATCATTACCAGGGTGACGGACCTATTGCTTCGTATCCCTGCGCGCGACACGGAGTTGGTGGCCACTATTCACTACACCTGGCAAGCTCTGGTCAATCGTGGAGACCAAGATGTAACTGAAAAGCAGGTCGTCGAAGGTGTGAAAGAATGGAAGCGCAATCGGACTCCGCCTTTCGATGACACTGAGATCATTGATGCGATGCGTAACCTTGAAGCCCTTGGATGGATCGCGGCC
>JAICSR010000619.1 GCA_025936795.1 Ktedonobacterales bacterium
GATGATGCAGAAGTTGCGGATGTGAGATTGATCCATGTGGCTGGGTCGCGGCGAGCGCCTTGGCGCCAGTGAGGCGCGCCGGGCGGCCTGCCATCCTTTCGATCTATCGGTTGCGCCATCCACGCGGCGGCGGATGCAGGTAGTCTAAGCGGAACAATGTGGCCGCACTCGGCCACGGCCCATTATAGCGCGTTCCAGGGTGTTAAGGAGATATGCGCGAACGGGTGAGGGCGGCCCCGCCTCTGGCTCCCGCAAGGCGAGGGAGAAACGGAGCCTGCTCCCCTCGCCCTGTGGGAGAGGGGCCGGGGGTGAGGGCTGACGCCACGCCAACGACCACCGGACACCGTTCAGCCCCGGCTCATTCCTCGATGAGGCCACCGCCCAGGGTCTCATCGCCCTCCGCGCCGCCGTAGAAGACCGCCGCCTGCCCTGGCGTGACGGCGCGCGCGGGCTGATCGAGCCGCACTTCGGCGCGCCCATCGGCCAGTGGCGTGACGGTCGCGCCCACCAGCGGCGCCTTGTAGCGCAGCTTGACCTGCGCCACAAACGGCTCGCGCGGCGCCATGTCTGAGGTCCAGGTGGTCTGGTGGATGCTGAACGAGTCGCGCTCCAGCTCGCGCGCCGAACCAATGACGACCGCGTTCTGGCGCGTATCGAGCCGCAAGACGTGCAGAGGCTCGCGCGCTGTCACGCCGAGACCCTTGCGCTGCCCCACCGTGTAATAGGCCAGCCCCTGATGCTCGCCAACCTGCTTGCCCGTCGAATCGAGAATCGGGCCGGGCTGCGGCTGCTGTCGTCCGGTGGCGTCGGCGTAGCGGCGCATGAAGCCGCGATAGTCGTTGGCGGCGACGAAGCAGATTTCCTGGCTCTCGGCCTTCGTTGCGACGGGCAGGCCGCGCTCCGCTGCCAGCGCACGCACCTGCGGCTTGGTATACTCGCCCAGCGGGAAGAGCGCATGGCGCAACTGGTGTTGCGAGAGCACATGCAGCATATACGACTGATCTTTGGCGTTGTCCACACCCTGGCGCAGCCGCCGCCGACCCGTCGCGGGGTTGTCGTCCACGCGCACATAGTGGCCCGTCGCCAGATACTCCGCGCCGAGCGCCAGCGCGCGCTCCAGCAGCAGCGTGAAGCGGATGTGCCGGTTGCAGCGCAGGCAGGGATTGGGGGTGCGGCCAGTGACATACTCATCGTAGAAGTAGTCTACGATGGTCTGCTGGAAAGGCTGCTCGACGTTGACCACATAGAAGGGTATGTCGAGCGCCGCCGCGACCCGCCGCGCGTCGCCAACTGATTCGAGCGAGCAGCACTTGTTCTCGGCGGTTAGCTCCTCGCCGTCCTCGCCAGGCGCCGCTGGCTCCGACCACAGGCGCAGCATGATGCCGACGACATCGTAGCCCTGCTCTTTGAGCAGCGCCGCCGCCACCGAGCTATCTACCCCGCCGCTCATCCCTACAACCACGCGCGTCATCGCCTTGCGCCTCTCTCCTGAGTGCTTGCCGCTCTCGCCCTGTGCCAACGCCGTGCGCTGGCCCC
>JAICSR010000180.1 GCA_025936795.1 Ktedonobacterales bacterium
CTCTACGGCTGGCAGGCGGCGAATGTTGCACGGCGCCCAGTAGCCACTGCGCGGGTCATGCGCGCGTGACAGCGCCGGGCGGAACGAGTATACTCCTGTGGACGTTGGGACGCGGAGGGAAGGCGGGCGCCTGTGAGCCAGTCGGCCCGCGCCCGCCCGCAGCAGGAAGGTGAGAGCGACGCCCCTATGCAGCCGATGCAGCCGCCGATGAATCCACAACCTGCGCGCCCGGAGCAGCCGGAGCAGCCGCCGAGGGATGCGCAGCCCGACGCGCCGATGTACGCCTCGATTCTGGCGGGCGGCAGCGGCACGCGCCTCTGGCCGCTCAGCGCCAAGGCGCACCCCAAGCAGTTCCTGCCGCTGCCCGGCCCACGCACCATGCTGCAAGAGACCATCGCGCGCATCGCCCCGCTCGTCCCGCTCGACCGCCTCTACGTCGTCACCTTCGACGCCTACGCCCAGGCCGTCGCGCAGCAAGCGCCGACCCTCGATCCCACCCAGATCATCGCCGAGCCCTCCGGACGCGGCACCGCCGCCTCGATTGGCCTGGCCGCCACCCTGATCGCCGCCCGCGACCCGCACGCCGTCATGGGCTCCTTCCACGCCGACCACGCCATCAGCGATGTGCCCGGCTTCCGCGCCGCGCTGCGCTTCGCTCAGACCCTCGCGCAGGCGGGTGCGCTCGTCACGCTGGGCATCGCGCCGACCTACCCGGAAACCGGCTACGGCTACCTCCGCTATGGCGCCGCACTGGATCAACAGGGCGACCTGCGCGCGCATCTGGTCGAGCAATTCGTCGAGAAGCCCCAGCGCCACGTCGCCGAGGAGTATTTGCGCGATGGCGCCTACGTCTGGAACTCCGGCATCTTCGTCTGGCGGGTGGATCGCATCCTGGCCGAGCTACGCACGCATGTCCCAGCCGTCAGCGCCGTGCTCGATGAGATCGGAGCCGCCGCACGCGCCACCGGTGGACGCATGACGCCTGCGGTCGAGGCGGTCATGCGCGCCGCCTGGCCACGCCTGCGCGAGACCGTCACGATTGATGTGGGAGTGATGGAGCGGGCCCACGAGATCGTCGTCATCCCCATCTCGGTCGGCTGGAACGACATCGGCAGTTGGAGCCAGGTCGCCACGCTCTACCCCGCCGACGCGGCGGGCAACGTCGTCATTGGGCTACAGACGGGGCTGGCGACTGGCGCGGTGACCGCGTCGGAGCCGGGAGCAGAGGAGCAGGCGACCGAGCAGGAGCCGGGTGCGGAGGCGGAGCAAGCGCAGACTGCACCACGCGCCGACTATTTGCAGACGGCGACGCGCGACACGCTGATCTACAGCACGACCGGGCGGCGCATCGCCACTGCGGGGGTCGAGGGGCTCATCATCGTCGATACACCCGATGGCCTGCTGATCTGCTCCAAAGAGCAGGCGCAGCTCGTCAAACACCTCGCCGAACTCGATCAGCGCCGTCAGGCGGAGCAGACGCATCAGGAGTAGCAAGCAGCGACGCCGCCCATGATGAGGTCCACATGGCGTCGAATAGTAAAAGAGTACGTACTTTAGCAAGTAATCAGCTTGATTCATGCTATACTACGACGACACCACCGCGACATAACTCCTAATGACGCTCCAAGGGCTACCACAAGCGCTCGCCTGCTGCGCGATGGCGCCCGATAGTCAAACCCAGCCAGTGTGGCGCAAATTCCAGGCGCTGTGAAGGGCAAGTGTGGCGCAATGACAAAGCCCAGAGTGACAACCGCCGACCGCCTCTCGAATATCTTCGAGGTGGTTGAGCTTGGTCGCAGGAGCGGGCTGCTGACCGTGGAGCGTGGCTCGGCTCAAGCGCTCGAACAGGGCGCGGTGTATTTCTCGCAAGGGCGCGCGATCTATGCGATGGTCGAGGACCTGCGTGGGCGCGATGCGTTGACAGCGCTGGCAAGCTGGGGCCAGTGCCGGTTCGCCTTCGAGCCAAACGCGCCCCGCCCGATTCCCAACATCGCAGAGCCGCAACCCGCCCACCCAGAGGACGACGGCGCAAGTGGCATGCGCGGCAGTGGGGGCTATCCCCCGCCGCAACGCGCGCAGCCCACGCCCACACGCGGCGCGCCTGCCACCTTCGACTGGAATGCGCCCAGCAATCGCCCACTGCCCGACCCACTAACCCCCACAGGCTATCCTGGCGCGCTTCCTGGCGCGCTGCCGGGCCAGCAACGTGGGCCGCAGACGGGGCCACAGTCGGGCGGCGCGCCCTCGACGCCTTCGACCCCATCCATTGGCGCATCGTGGCCGACGGGGTGGCCCAGCAACGCGCCCAGCAACGCGCCAGACAGGTCAAACACCTCTGGGCGGTTGAGCTGGCCGATGCCACAGACGGGCGCGCTACCATCCGTCCCATCCGGCTTCTCCACGCCGTCGCAGTCCACGGGACCGTTTGCAGGCGGGGCGCCCGTGAGCGGCGAGGCATTGCAGCGACGACCGCGCCGCTCGCCTGATGTGCGCGACCTGATCGCAGTCGTCAGCGCATTCAACCTGAGCCGCAACCACCGGACGATTCTCTTGCTTGCCGATGGCGAGCATACTGTACACGATCTCGCGCGTCTTTCGTCTAAATCAGTGGACGAGATTGTGGCGCTGCTCGCCGACCTGGAACGGCTGGGGCTGGTGTACTACTATTAGCGCGCCAATCTGGCGGCACGGTAGCGCCATCGAGCGCGCACGGCGGCGCACAGCCGGGCGGCGGAAACGCCCGCGGCCCCCGGCGGCTGGCGGCGCTGCTCGCCCGAAAGTACCAGTGGCGCCTGGAGCCAGCGGCGATGAGTGATTATGTACACTCGGCATGTGCGCTGGAGCGAGCGCCGCATCCTGACAACCCACCGACGATCCGACGAATGCCCACCGAATGTCTTTTCGATAGCGGCACGGTCTCCCATCACCCCGAAATGAGGCGCATGGACTATGGCAAAAGGCAAGCAGAGTCAACGACGACGCAGCCGACTCTCCCTCTCCCTTCGGTTCTCTGTTCTGATGCTGCTGGCGGCATTGCTGCCACTCGCCGTCGTCGTGGGCGTCAACGACTACTTCGCCCGCCAGACGCTCATCAAGCAGAGCAGTGATGCGCTCAGCGCCGACGCCAACTCCAGCGCGTCGCGTATTGACGACTACTTCCATGAGCGCCTGCTCGATGGCGTCGCGCTCTCATCGCTGCAAACCGCCTCGCAATTTCTGGTGTGTGTGCCGCAGGAAGCCGCCGCCAAACAGGCGGTGGCCCAGGGGCGGTTCGTCTCCACGGCGATTCTCTCGACCGACTGCGCCACGAACTTCGCCAGCTATGGGGCATCGGTCGGGCGCGCCTTGTTCGTCGGCACCAAGCGCGACTCGAACTATACACAATGGAATGTATTCGCGCCCAATGGCCAGTTGCTGATCTCCTCTGACCAGGCGACGCAGGCCGCCGGGATGACCGTCCCGAAGGAAGACCTGACGCCCGTGCAGCAGGGCAAGCAGCAGGTATCTGGCGTCTACTACGACTCGCAGAACAAATTCGCCTATGTCCGCCTCTACACGCCGATCTACACGACCTTCCCCAATCAGGGATCCGTGGTGGGCTTCATGGAGGCGACGCTGAAGCTCGACAAGGTCTGGAGCATCGTAGACCAGGAGACGAAGGCCAACGGCGCTGGCAGCCTCTCGTTCATCACCGATGAAAACGGCGTGCGCATCGCCGACACCAATCGCACTGACCTCTTCACCGCCGTGCAGCCGCTCAATGCGCAGGCGCAGGGGCTGATCGCCAGCGAGCAGCGCTATGGCTCAGCCAGCGTCACGCCTGTGCAGAGCCTGCCCGCTGTCGCCAATGCGGTGGTGGCTGACACCCCGCAGGTGTCCTTCCAGGCGGCATCTGGCGCAGATCAGTTCCAGTTCGTGGGCAAGAAGCTGACGAACCTGCCGTGGATGTACTTCGTCGCCAGCCCCATCACGACGGTCACGGCGGTGGCGACGCAGCAAGAGAAGCTCTCAATCATCAGCGCCGCCATCGTGGCTGTGCTGGCGGCATTGATCGGTCTCTTCATCGGGGCGCGCACCGCCAGCCCGGTCGAGCGGTCGGCGGGCGATCTGGAGGGCGCGGTGGCGATCCTGAAGTCGCTGGCGGCGCGGCAAGAGAACTCCGCCAGCGAGCAGCATTGGGTGGTGGACGCCTGCAAGACGGGCCTCGACGGCGTGCGCTACCTGGCCGACGCGATGAATCAGGCGGCCAAGCGCATCATCAGCGCGAGCAACTGGTTCAACGACTACTGGGATCGGCTGACCGAGGAGCAGGCGCGCGCCACCGTGCAACACCTGCGCGAGTTGGCGGCCTACATTGATGAGGCGGCGCGGCGCCAGCAGGCCAGCAGCGACCGGCTCGACAAGGCGATCACTGTCACGATGCAGGTGTCTGACCAACTGCTGACCGGCGCCACCGAGGCGACCCAGAGCGCCGCACAGCTCGAGCAGGTCGTGCGTGACCTGCAGCATGTCGTCGGCGGTCGCCTCAGCGCCTCGGCGGATGCAAGCGTCGATGCGGACGAGATGGAGGAGATGCAGCGGCGCATGGAGTTGGTCACTGGCTCCATCGCAGCGGTGCGCCCACCACTGACCACTGGCCAGATGAATGGCTCCGGTCAGAAGATGCTGCCTTCCGGACGCCCGCCCGTGGGGGTCGGCGCGCGGGTGGCGCCACGCGCGCCACGCCAGGCCTGGGACGCGCCCTCGCAGATGGGTGGCGACGAGTGGGACAGCCTCATCAATGGTCAGGGCGGCCAGATGGGGCAGATGGGCCAGCAGAATGGCGGCTATGGCTCCCGCAGCCAGATGGGACAGATGGGCGGCTTCGACGACAATCAGTGGTAGCGCGCGCCCCCTCCCCAACCCCTCCCCCGCTGCGGCGGGAGAGGGGCTTTCCGGCTTCCCCTCTCCCGCAGAGCGGGGGAGGGGCCAGGGGAGGGGGCGCCCCAGCCTCAACCGCAGGCGTCATCCGCAGGCGTGGCGCTGGCCCACTCGCCACGCGCCAACGGCACATGCAGCGCGACTGAGGTTCCCTTGCCTGGCGCCGAGCGCACCTGGAGCGTTCCGCCCGCCAGACGCGCGCGTTCCTCCATGCCAAAGAGGCCAACCCCTGCGCCACCATCGCGCTGCCGCCCGGCGCGATTCATCAGCGGCTCGGTGACGAATCCGTGGCCATCGTCGGCCACCAGCACTCGTAGCTCGCCCTCATCCGCTGCGACGGTGATCGTCACATGGCGCGCGCTGGCATGCTTGGCCGCATTGGTCAGCGCCTCCTGCACGACACGATAGACCGCCAGCGTGCGCTCCGGCGCGAGCGTCACTCTGGCGCGCGGCAAGCGCAGGCTCGTCTCGATGCCGGTGCTCTCAGTGAATGTCGTCACCAGCGACCGCAGCGAGGGAAAGAGGCCAAGCTGGTCAATCGTCGGCGGGCGCAGATTGAGTGCGAGCCGCCGCACCTGATCAATCGCGCTGGCCACGATGCCGCGTAGCTCGGTCAACTGCGGACCGATGGCCTCGGCGCCCGGCTGTGTCTCCAGCAGCTTCAGGCGGATCAGCAGCAGGGTCAGCACCTGGCCTGTGTCGTCGTGCAGCTCCCGCGCGATGCGTTGCCGCTCGTCCTCCTGCGCATAGATCAGCCGACCAGAGAGCGCCCGCACCTGCTCCTCGTAGCGCGCCACCTCATCGAGCATCGTATTGAGCGTCTCGGCCAGGCGGCGTAGTTGCGCGTCGTCGAGCGGCGAGGGCTGCGCGCGCACGCTGACATCGCCCTGCTGCACGCGCTCCACCACTGTGCGCAGGCGGTCGAGTGGGCCAAGCGCGGCGCGCAGCACGAGCGCATTGAGCGTGAACGTCAGCGCCAACCCGGCCAGCGCGAACCCAATCGCTAGCGGCAGATCATACGCCCCGTGGCCCGATCCGGCGGCGCTGACGATGTGCGCGGTGATGGCTGTTCCCGCCAGCGCCCCGACCAGCACAATCGCCGAGTTCCCGATCAGCACCTTGTAGAACAACGAGAGCGCGAGCAGGCGGCTCAGCAGCGCATGCGGCGCCCGCCAGATCGGCGCCATGCGCTGTGGCGCCACGTTCTGCGGCGCAGCGACGCTGGCCGGGCGCGGCGGGGGCGGCGGGGGCGGTTCGCGATGAGTGAGCGCGGCGACTGGCTCATGCGCGCGTGGGGAATCGGATGTATCGAGAGACATGCTTTTCAGCCTTGGTGTGATCACGTCAGGTCGTCCTGTCTCTATTGTACGCCTCAGCGCGCGCCCTCGCTATGCGCCCTCGCTATGCGAACGGAGCGGCACATCGGCTGGCGATTGTCGCTGGCATCCCTGCCGCGTGTGGCGCGAGCCTGGCGTGGCGTGTCATACTGAGCAAGGACTGAGTGGGAGCGCGCAGAGCGCCGACAACACACCTCGACGCGCGATGGCGGGCGTCACTGAGCGCTGCGGAGCAGTGCAGCGCATGGCGGCGGCCCAGTTCGCGCGAGCAACGGAACAGGGGACAGCAGTGGATCACGCGGACTACACCTCGCGGCTGGCGCAGACCCGCCAGCGCATCGCCGACGCCGGACTCGATGGCTTGCTCATCGCCAGCCAGTATAATCGGCGCTATCTGACCGGCTTCACGGCGACCGACCACGACATCACGGAGTCCGCCGGGCTGGCGCTGGTGACGCGCGGAACCTTTGGCCTCATCACCTCAACCTTCGCCTTGAACGGCGTCGAGGATGAGCTGACGGCCAGTGGCGTGCGTGCGCTGCTGATGGATAACGACACCCTCGTCAATGTGCTTGCCCGCGCCCTGCGCGACGAGGGCGGCGTGAAGAAGCTCGGCTTCGAGAAGGATTGGATGTCCTACGCGGCCTACGCCCGTCTGCATGATGGCCTGGGCGAGGTCATCGAGTTCGTGCCGACCGATGACCTGATCGAGTTGGTGCGCGCGCGCAAGGACGAGGCAGAGATTGCCACGATGCGCCGCGCGGCGGACATCGCCAATCGCGCCTTCGCCCTGCTGCTGAAAGACATCCGCGTGGGCATGACCGAGCGCGAGATCGCCGCCCGCCTCGACCGCCATATGGTAGAGCTGGGCGCAGCGGAGCCAAGCTTCGATACGATTGTCGCGTGCGGCCCCGGCGGCGCGCAGCCGCACTGGGTTCCCAGCGACCGCCCGGCGCAGGCCGGCGAGCCGCTGCTGATTGACTTTGGCTGCCGTGTGGATGGCTATTGCTCCGACCTGACCCGCACGGTCGTCATCGGCGAGCCAGACGCCAAGCTACGCGCGGTCTACGATGTCGTGCGCCGCGCGCAGGACGCTGGACTGGCGGCGCTGCGCGCGGGCAAGCGGCGTGGCAGCGAGGTAGACGCGGCCGCACGCGAGGTGATCACTGAGGCGGGCTATGGCAAAGAGTTCATGCACAGCCTGGGGCATGGGGTCGGCCTGGCCGTGCATGAGGCGCCCGCTGTCAGCCGTGTGCGCGTCAGCACGCCCGAAGCTGAGGCGGAGATGGCGCGCATCGGGCGCATCGAGCCGGGCGCCGTCGTCACGAACGAGCCGGGCATCTACCTCACGGGCTGGGGCGGCGTGCGCCTGGAAGATATGATTCTGGTCGGCGAGCGCGACGCGGAGGTTCTCACCGACCGCAACCCGGAGCAGATCATCTCCATCGCTGGGTAGCAGATTGCCGGAACCCTCACCCCCAGCCCCTCTCCCAGAGGGCGGGATAGGCCGAGA
>JAICSR010000217.1 GCA_025936795.1 Ktedonobacterales bacterium
AAGGTGATATTGCCCGCCCAGTCAATTTTCTGGTTGCTCCTGATGGTGGCCGTCTCGCGCAGGTTCCTGTACGCCCAGATCGTGCCAAACAGGCCAATCGGCACATTGACAAGAAAGATCAGCCGCCAGTTGATGACCGCCAGCACCCCGCCCAGAATCAGTCCAATGAATGATCCAGCGATAGCCGCAATCTGGTTGAAGCCCATCGCCATGCCGCGCTGATCGGACGGGAACGCGTCCGTCAAAATGGCCGTGCTGTTCGCGAAGAGAAAGCCTGAGCCAACCCCCTGAATCAGCCGCGAGATGATCAGTTCCAGCACGCCCGTGTTGCCCATACTCGGCGTCAGAAATGCGAGCAGACTGCCGACAGTGAAGATTGCAAAGCCAAGGTTGTAGAGTTTGACCCGGCCAAGCATATCTGAGATGCGCCCAAACGTCACGAGCAGCGTCGCCGTGACGACCATATAGCCGAGCAGCAACCAGAGGAAATAGTCACTTTCGCCGGGTGCGAGGGGATTGATACCAAGACCATTGAAGATCGCCGGAAGCGCGATGAGCACGATGCTCGCATCAATTGTCGCCATCAGCGCGCCCAGTGTCGTATTCGAGAGGGCGACCCATTTATAGTTCTTACCCACCTGCCTTGGGCCGCGTGCGCGTTGGCCGGAATTGCCAGCGCCTTCTTGCCCGGCAGGCCTCACATGCGTTGTCGCCACACGTATCCTCCAGTCAAAAACCACACTTGCTTTGCGTCAGGACTTGTTTGCGTCAGGCGTCGCGGAGCCGTACAGAGGCGCATCGAAAAGGAAGGCCTCAGCCGTCACTGGAGTTGCGCAGATCGTCATCCTTGCCGACCTGCCTGGTGGCGTTCCGCATGAACCCATCTCGTCGGGGCGCGCTGGACGCGAGCGCTTCATCTCCCATAGTGTAGCAAACATTGACGTAAGCGACAATGTAGCATGCGTACCAGGGGAGAGAGCGCCGCTCAGCGGTTGGTTTCGCGCCGTACAAAGAGTGTCGTTCCAATCGCCATGAACACGACGAACATCAATCCCATCGCCAGCAGGTTCGTCGCCGGACCGAGCAGCACGACCGTGTGATACGCGGGTTGCCCGGCATAGAGGACATCGCGGAAGAGGTCTACGACGTAGCGCATCGGCGAGAGCAACGAGAGCGCGGCGAGATACCACGGCAGCGTCGTGATTGGTGTGAAGACCCCGGCCAGGAATAGCTGCGGCAAGAGCAGGAAGTTGAAAATCTGGTTGGCGGCCTGCTGGCTATTGATGAGCGACATCGCAACCAGGCCGAACGAGCCGCCGAGCAGGCAGGAGATCAGCGCCACTGGCAGCATCAGCGCCAGTTGTGTTGGCGAGATCGAGACGCGCAGCGCCAGCGCCAGGATGACCAGTGGAACGGCCTGTGCGAGCGCCACCATCATCTCACCGAGCAGCTTGCCGAAGACGATCGTGTAGCGCGAGACGGGCGACACGAAGATCGCCTGCGCAAAGTCGTTCTGCCGATCATCGAGCAGCGATGCGATGCCCTGCACGGACGACTGGAAGATGGTCATCCCCAGCGCGCCGGTGAAGGTGAAGCTGATGAAGTTGAAGCCGACGGACTTGCCGAGATTGAGTTGCGCCGTCCCACCGAGCAGAACCACGATCAGAAACGGGAACAGGAACGACCCGATGACGCGATTCCTATCGCGCAGAAACTTAAACAGGTCGCGGGCGGCGATGGCGGCGATGGCGCTCAGTTCATGTGTTTTAGTCACTGGCGAGAATCCTCAGATAGACGTCTTCCAGCGTCGTTTGCCCGGTCTGCATCATCGTGAGCGGCGTGTCGAGTGAACGCACCAGGTCGTGGGCTGAGCGGTCATCGAGCGCGATGCGAAAGACGCCGTTCTCCGCGAAGCGCACGTCGAGCCTGTTCAGCTCGCGCCTGAGCGCGTTGCGGTCGTCAGCGTCAAGTTCCAGCGATTGCCCGGCGAACCGAGCCTTGACCTGCCTCGGCGTCCCTTGCGCCACGACCTGCCCATGATTGAGGATCAGAATGCGGTCGGTTGTCTCCGCTTCCTCCAGATAGTGCGTGGTCAGGACGATGGTGGTTTCCTGCCGCTTGCGCAGTTCGTCCAGATAGGCCCACAGGCTGCGGCGGCTTGCGACATCTAGCCCGGTCGTCGGCTCATCGAGAAAGAGGACCTGCGGGTGATGGAGCAGCGCCCGCATGATTTCCAGCTTGCGACGCATCCCGCCAGATAGCTTGCGAACGGGCCGAAACATATCATGCTCGATGTCCAGCGCGCTGGCGATCGCGCTGATCTCCCGCCGATATTTGGCGGGCATCAAACGATACGTTGGCCGATAGGGATAGAGGCCATACAGGATGGCATGCAATCTGACGTTTTCTTCGCCCGTGAGATTCAGGTCGAGGCTCGGATTCTGGAAGATGATGCCAATGCGCCTGCGCACTGCGGCTGGGTCCCTGGCGACATCTATTCCGGCGATGCGCACAGTTCCCGATGTGGGCGCGAGTATCGTGGTAAGAATCGAGATGGCAGTGGACTTCCCGGCGCCGTTAGGGCCGAGCAACGCAAAGAACTCTCCCGCACCCACCGTGAAACTGACACCATCCAGGGCGTTCGTATGCGCGCCCCGATAGCATTTGATGAGTTGCTCTACGTCAACCATTGACCGCGCCTCGATCTCTGTTCAGCCACGCCGTATGCTCGTCGCTCCGCAATGGTTGCAGCGCATGTGGTCCCGGCTCAGGCCTCGGCAAGGATGCGCTCAAACGCGCGCAGGTAGCGTAGATCACCACTCTGCTGGCGCACCACCCAGTATTCGGCGCCCCAGAACAGGTACGCATACAGGTTGACATCCTCTTGCCGCGCCCAGCGCAAACACTGGGTATAGTTCTCGATGACGTGCTCCGGCAAACAGCTCGCCATCCCCCATGCGACTGGATTGGGCGGCGTCGTCACGCTCTCCCACGGCTCGGCTTGGCCCTCGGAGATCATCACCTGGCGCGGGCGCCTGCCGGACTCGGTCGCGCCAGCCGCCGCTGCCGCCCATGCGCGCAACTGCTGAAGTCTGCGTCGCTGCGTGGCGCTGTGGCTGCCATCCAGGTAAACGGTTCGCGCGCCGAAGGATGCCAACGCATGACGCGGATAGTAGTCCACACCGACGATGTTGGCCAACTGCTGCGCAACGGCCAGTGAGTCTCCCTGGTCGCGAGTGCGCCACCACTGTTGGAGCCGCACCGGAGCGGACGTCGGCAGAAAGCCGTTCATCATGATGGGCCGCGCTGGGTCGGCGGCCCGGACCGCCGCCACCTCCGCCTGCGCAAAGCCAGCCGACAGGCGCCACGAATGCTCCATCCCCAGCGGATCAACTGCCTCGTGCTCCACCTGCCACGCGACAATGGACGGGCGCGCGCGGTACCGCTCGACGACGCCCGTGACAAATGCGATGGCGGCGGCGAGCAGCGACGAGTGTATGGCTGGGTCAATGAGCGCGCCCTCGCGCAGTGGCGGCTGCAGATGACGCTCTGGCGCGAAGAACTCTGGGTAGCCAAACGTCTTCAGCGCGCCGACGTTGAGGATGATCCGCTTGCCCGCCTGTTCAGCCGCGTCCACCTGCCAGTCCAGCGCGTCGAAGTGCAACTGACCCGGCGCAGTCTCGATCTGATTCCAGTAGGCGCCCAGCCGGATGAGGTGAAACGGGTAGGCCAGCAGGGCGCGAAGGGTCGTTGTCGTGTCCAACCCCAGCGCCGCGACCTGGAGCGGACGAAAGCTCACGCCGAGCAGTGTCGGGCCGCGTGGCGCGATGGGCGCCTGCCGCCAGCGCTCAGTCAGTGGCTGCGCCGCGCGCATCAGGCGAAGCTCGGACACGAGCGGCGCGCCGCGCATGTCAGCAGCAGATGGCGTAGCGACA
Source organism: Ktedonobacterales bacterium (assembly GCA_025936795.1). Lineage (GTDB taxonomy): Bacteria > Chloroflexota > Ktedonobacteria > Ktedonobacterales > JADMIN01 > JAKAIY01. The sequence continues at coordinate 3,936 of JAICSR010000217.1, forward strand.
GCGCCGCTGGACGTCTGATCGGTCTGGCTAGCGGCGGGCTGCTGGTCGTTCATGGCGTTCATGGCGTTCATGGCGTTCATGGCGTTCATGCGCCTCCGCGCGTATCGTCGCTGGAGCGTCTTCGCCCAAGCCACGTGACTGGGGTGAGCATTGCCTTGACGAGCGGCGCAGGCAGATGCGGAACGGCGACCTCACGCTGAAACTCCAGCACGACGCGCGCAAGCCCTGCGAGTCGCGCCAACCTCGCGCCGCGTGTGGCGAGGCCGAGCGCCTCAGTGCTCTCGAACAGTTCCGCCATGCGCAGGGCGGGTCGCACCTCCACCTGCGCGTGGGCGATGGTTGCGCCAGCGTTGCCGAACCAGTGGGCTGTTCCAGCTGGAATCGTGATCGTCTCACCCGGCTGCGCCAGCACCGTCTGGCGACCCAGGCGGAATCGCATCTGGCCAGCGACAACCGTGAAGCGCTCCTCTTGCATCGGGTGCGCGTGGCCCGCAGGAACATGGGCGCCAGGGGGCAGATAGAGGTCGAAGGCGAGCAACTGGCCATTAGTTTGGGCGCCGCTCTGGCGAATCACGATGCGCTCGCCGCTGACCGGATTCACGATCTCACGCCCCACACCGTCGGTCTGCGGCGCGTCAACCGCTCGCTCATGGCGCTCAAGCTCGACGCCCGCTGGTTCGGTCGCTCCGATGCGTGACTGACTCACGACGTTTCTCTCCGCTTCCCAGCGGTCAGCTCCATCCGCTCGGCTGACCTGTTCTCTCTCGACGCCGCCGACCCTGTTCAGCAGTGTACTACGAGTGGCATCTGGGCTGGGTTTGAGGCAAGGAACGTCACGCTGGCTCGGCGTCGGTTATGGTCGGCGAAGGCAGCGACAGCGCGCCTGAGGCTGCGCCTGAGAGAAAAGTCGCAGTGACCGGGCGTCAGATCCGCATATGCTACAGTTGGGTATCTACTGAACATACTGAACACCGTTCACACACGTCGCTATCAGTCGCTATCAGTCGCTATCAGTCGCTATCAGTCGCTATCAGAGGATCGCACCATGGCATGGCCGCGCTCGAATGTCGCGCTGCGCGACATCATTCGCAACATCTGGCGCACTACCATGCGACCCACTGCGCGCCAACAGCCATTCACGCTCGTCGCGCCAATGCTGCGTGCGGCGCTGCTGCTGGGCGCCGCGGGCGGCTTCGCGCTGGCGAGCGCGCTGAGTGTCACCCTGGCGTTGCGGCTGCCGCTTGGTCCGTGGTGGGCGGCGCTGGCGCAGGCGCATGGGCGTCTGCAAGTCTTCGGCTGGGCGGGTGTGTTTGTGCTGGGGGTCGCCTTCCACTTTTTGCCACGCCTGCGCGGCGCGCCACTGCGCTGGCCGCAGGTTGTGCCCTGGCTGCTCGGCGCACAGGTGGCGGGATTGCTGCTGCGCGCCCTCAGCCAGCCGTTGCTGGCGCTTGCGCCTGCTGGCCCCGGCGCGCTGGTCTGGCGGATTGCGCTCATCGGCAGTGGCGCGCTGGAGATGCTGGGCCTGGGGCTGGCGGTGGCGCTGCTGATCGGCACGGCGATCCAGCCCGACGCGCCTATGTTGCGCGCCCGGCCTGCGCTGTGGAGCGTCTGGCCGCTGCTGATCTGTGTCGTCATGAGCCTGGGGCTAGCGCCGCTGGTGAATCTCGTTGCGACCATCCAGGCAGTGGGCAACGGCGGCATTGTTCCCGCCGTGACCGACGACGTAAGCGTCACGCTGGGCCTGTTCGGCTTCCTGACGCCGATGGCGCTGGCGATGTCAGCGCGCGCGCTGCCCCTCTACGCTGGCCTGCAAGCCATCCCGCGCCGCATTCTCTGGCCCATCGCGTTCGCCTATAGCGCGGGTCTGGCGCTGGCAGTGGCGGGCGATCTGGCAAGCCTGGGGCGCGTGAACGGCCTGGGCCTGGCGCTGCTGGGGCTGGCGCTGATGAGCTTCATCGTCATCATCACGCGCATGATGATGCGGCGCGGCCATCTGCCAGCGCAAGTGCGCCAGCTTGCCCCCACTCCCGAACAGGCCGCGCGCAACTACACCCGCCACATCAGCGATGAGCGAGCGCGGTTCGGCCCCTACGTCGCCTGCATCGCCAGCGCCTACGCCTGGGCGCTGCTGGCCGGCTTGCTACTTGCCAGTGATGGCGCCGCGCTCGCGCTGGGTGATGCGCCACTCGTGACGCTCGACGCCGCCCGCCACAGCATCGCCGTTGGCTTCATCGCGCTGCTGCTGGCGGGCGTCTCTGTTCGCATGATTCCGGGCTTCTCTGGCGGCTCCATCACGTCGCCGCGCCTGGTGACGGCGCTGCTCTGGCTGGGCAATGGCGCCGCGCTGCTGCGGGTAGGCTCGCTGCTGGCGCAACCACTGCTGGCCGCTGGGGGCAGCGCAGGCGCCGCGCTCGACACCGCGCTCTTCGGGCTATCTGGCCCGCTGGGGTTGACCTTCGCCATCTGCCTGGCGATCACGCTCTGGCCCGCGCTGCCACTCGCGCCGCGCGCATCCGCCCCACAGCCACATGCCGAGCGGGCGACCGCTGACGCCGTGTGAGTCGCTGGCCTGGCGCCAGCCCTCACCCCTCAGCCCCTCTCCCACGAGGAGAGGAGAGCTAGAAAGCCCCTCTCCCGCCGCAGCGGGGGAGGGGTTGGGGAGGGGGCAGCCAACGCCTCAGCCATGCGGCGCGCTCAGCAGCTCGCGGAGGACGGCGGCGTTGCTGTGCGCGCTGTCGTGCGCGGCGTAGACCAGCGTGACGGGGCCGCGTACGCAATGCTCGCGCAGGGTGGC
>JAICSR010000071.1 GCA_025936795.1 Ktedonobacterales bacterium
CCACGACGGTCAGCCCCGCCGCCGTGTAGCTCGCGCCCGCCAGCCCTAGCCCAGCGAAGACCGCCGCGAACGAGAGAATTGTCGTGGGATTGGTTAGCGTTAGTGCTACCGTGGAGGCCCACGCCGCCAGTAGCCCGCCCCGCCGCGCCGCGAAGGTCGCCTCCGGCGCGTCAGGCGCAGGGCCAGCTAGCTTGGCGGTGGGGTGGGCGAGCAGCGTGCGCACTCCCAGCCCGGCCAGAAAGAGCGCGCCCAGCAGGTGAATCCACAGGCGCCCACCCACCAGCGCCGAGGTGACCGCCGAGACGCCAAACGCTGCAACGGCGCCATAGGTCGCGTCGGCGGTCGCCGCTCCCAGCCCGGTCACGAAGCCTACCACTCGTCCCTCCGCCAGGGTCCGCCGGATGCACAGCACACCGATTGGCCCCACGGGCGCCGCGATGGCGAACCCCAGCCCCAGCCCGCGCAGCAGATAGAGCGCATTCATGACTCTTCTCCCCCTTCGAGCGCATTCGAGCGCATCTGCGACGGAACACACAAAAACGCCCGCCAGACCCCATATCGGGGAGTCTGGCGGGCGCTGCATCGCCGGTTTGGCGAACTGCGTTACCTGCGCGCGAGCACGCGCGGCGCTCCAGACCTCCCGGACGGAGGCTGGCGCTGCTGCTGGCTCAGGCTCAACTCATCGCACAGTCGCATGTGGATTCCTGGGTTCCCTCTGGCTGCCAGATTGCGCTGGCGTCGCACATCGCAGGGCGCGTGAGAAACGCTGGATGCAGCATAGGTGATGGGTGTGGCTCCTGTCAACGCCAGTCGCGTCGCGCCACTACGTTGGTCGCGGCCATCGCGGCTGGTGTGCGACACTGCGCAGGGAGATACGCGCGAGGGTGATCTGGCTCCAGCGAGGTCGCTTATTCGCAGGTATGGAGAGGCGTGGGAGAGTAGAAGTTCATGGTCGAGGTACGCCCATTGGCCCCCGCTGAGTTCGAGCGACTCTGCGCCGATATGCCGCTGCGCGCACGCACGCAGCACTGGGCCAACCTGAACCGCCAGCAGTCGGGCGAGTTGCTCTACCTGATCGCGTGGGAGGGCGAGCGCGCTGTCGGCCATGTATTGCTGTTCTGGCGGCCCGCGCACGATCCCGTCGCCACGCTGGCAGACTGCCCGTGGGTGATAGATCTGCTTGTTCATCCAGAGTGGCGCTCGCGTGGGGTCGGCTCGGCGCTGCTGCGCGCCTGCGAAGAGGCTGCGCTTGCCCGCGATCAGACGCGCATCGGGCTAGGAGTCGCCGTCGGCAATGTGCGCGCCCACGCCCTTTACGAGCGTCTCGGCTATCGCCACACGGGCCTGGCCGACCAGCGGATGACCGGTGTATGGGAAGACGCCAGTGGCACAACGCATATCTGGGAAGATACTGTCACGTACCTCATCAAGTCGCTGGCGCCTACCACCTGAAGCCAAACCCTCACCCCCAGCCCCTCTCCCAGAGGGCGAGAGGAGCAAGCTCCGATTCCCCCTCGCCTCGCGGGAGCGGGGGCCAGGGGGTGAGGTCGCCTCTCGTCAGAAGAGCCGCGCGCCGAGCGGAACATCGCTGCGCGGGGCGATCAGCGTGACATCGCCCTGTGCGTCGGCCACGCCGAGCGTCAAGACTTCCGACTTGAAGCCCGCGATGCGCCGTGGCGGAAAGTTGACGACCGCCAGGACCAGCGCGCCGATCAGGTCCTCAGGCGAGTAGTGGACGGTGATCTGCGCGCTGGACTGCCGCACCCCCAGCGCGGGGCCAAAGTCAATGCGCAGCTTGTAGGCAGGCTTGCGTGCGCCCGCCAGCGGCTCGGCGGAGAGCACCCGTCCCACGCGGATATCTACCCGCTGAAAATCCTCGATGCTGATCTGCGGGCTGACGCCTGCATCGGGTTGGGTACTCTCGCTCATGCTGACTCCGCCTCCATCGCCGCCCGCTACTACCATCGGGCGCCGCATGCTCTGACGCGACTACGCCTCCGGGCAGATATAGTATGTCGGAGGATTGGTCGCCGCCGTCGGAATCTGCGCCTGCATCGCGCTGGATGTGCACGCCTGCCCTGTGAATTTGTGCGCGACGAGCGCGAAGAGTTGTGGCCCCAGCGGCGCGTAGGGCGACATCACACTGGCCCCGCCTGCTACGCTGGTTGTAACGTCGACTGCGAACTCATAGGTTCCCAGCGCGTTGGGGCGCTTCAGGCTGATGAGCAGGCTGATCGAACTGCTTGGCTTGAGCGTCACAGGGAGCGGGCCGTAGCCATTCTGACCATCTGCGCTGACCTGTGTGGCCGTCGCCGTGGCGCCCTTACCTGCGCTTGCTGCGAAGTTCGCGTTCATCGTCTCATCGGCGATGATCGCGCCACCGCAGCCGCCGCCATACACGCCTTGTGGCCGCACAAATGCGCCATCGCAGCCGTTCCAGGCGTCCACTGCGCCAGACGCAGGTGAGAAGTCGGCGACGAGTACCTGTGCGCCTGCGAGCGTCAGCGGCTGAGCGCCTGCGTTGCAGACAGTCAGCAAAATGCCTGATCCCTGACCAATGCTCGGATTCAGTTGTGGAATGCCGCCAAGTTGCGCAGTGAGCTGGCTGCTGCCGATGGCGCCCGGCAGCGGCCACGGCGCGACGGGCAGATCGGCTGGCAACTGGTAGGAGGCGTAGGGCAGCCCATAGACCGCCTCGACATAGATGGAATCGCTGAGTTTGTAGACGATTTGCGGGTCGCCTCCGCCGCTGCTGAAGACGCCACCACAGACGCTTGCAGCCTGCGGCGAGGTGTCATCCCCGTTGAGCGCAAGGACGTTGGGCGCCGGTGTGGCTGTCGTCGTGGGCACGCTGGGCGAGCCGCTACTGGCGCCCGCACCTGTGGAGCAGGCGGTCAACAACGCGCACAATCCGACCAGACCGATGTAATAGATGATACCGCGACGCATCTGATCTCCCCTCACTACGGGTTGCCTCAGCCATAGGCGCAGCTCCCCAGCGGGAGGCGCCGGGCTGGCCTTGACGACAGCGTACTCGTATATGCAAGCGAACGCAATGGGATTCGTCACAGTTGCGCGCCGCGCGACGGGCAGGCGTAGCCCTGCCCGACTGGCCAGTCTGGCGCCTATCATGCAGATAGAGGGAGCGCGGGAAATTTCCGCAAGGAAGATGTCCAGAGACACAGCAGGGAGCAGGCAGATGACGAACCAACAGAAGCATACGGATACACCAGATGACCAGTTTCTGAAGGAACATCACGACGAACTCTCGCGCTCAGCGCAGCGCGCCCACTGGATTCACTCACCAGATGAGCATGAGGAGCATCCCGGCCAGACACTGGCTACGCGCTCGCATGAGGTGATTCAGCGCTGGGCAGAGGAGCGTAACGCGGAACCCTCGACGGTTCCCGGTACAAACCGTGGCGACCGCGAGGGCGTGCTGCGGTTCAACTTCCCTGGCTACGGTGGCGACCGGCTCGAAACGATCAGTTGGGAGCAGTTTTTCAAGACCTTTGATGAGCGCGACCTGATCTTCCTGTTTCAGGAGCATATGAAGGCGGGCAATCAGAGCAACTTCTTCCACCTGGAGCGTGTCGGAAACGACGAGAGCGACGAGCGCGCCAGCGGCTCAAAGGCGAGCGGAGCGAAGGCGAGCGGCAGCCGCTCCAGCGGGGAGAAGGGCGACAAATCGAGCGACAAGTCGAGCGACAAGTCGCATGAGCGCAAGCATTAAGCGCTTGCGCCCTGCCGTTCAGGAAGTTAACATGCGCAGGCGCTCGGCGCTGAGCACGGTGATATGACCGCGCTCGTTGCGGATGGCGCCTGCCGCCTCTAGCTCCTTGAGCGCCCGGCCCACCATCTCGCGCGCTGTGCCAGCCATCGCGGCGATCTCCTGCTGGGTGAGGCGGCGCTGGGTGTGTTCACCCTCCGTCGCGTTCTGCTCCTCCTGTTCGAGCAGAATCTTGGCGACACGGCCACTGACATGGCGAAATGAGAGGTCCTCGACCAGCGTCACCAGCGCGCGCAGGGCAACCGCGAGCGTCCGCACGGCAGCCACGGCGAGGCCCGGGCGCTCGGCGATCAGCCGTCGCAGTTGCCCACCGCTGGTCGCATACACTGTGGTCGGTTCCATTGCCATGGCGCTGGCGGGATTCGGCCCACCATCGAGCGCTGGGACATCGTTGAAGGTGTGGCCAGCGCCAATCAGGCGCAGCGCTTGCTCCTTGCCCTCGTCCGACGTCCGATAGACCTTGACGAGACCTCGGCGCACGAAGTAGAGCGCGCCGCCTTCCTGCCCCGCGAGGATGATGATGTCGCCGCGCGTGTAGCGCCGCTCGACCGTCACCGTCGCGACCTGCGCCAGATCATCAGGCGTCAGAGTCGCAAAGAGTGGTATCTCGCGCAGGGCTTCAGCTTTGACAGGCATACACGCATCATCCTCTTCTCAGGCTCACCGAACCCGCCACCATGATAGGGCGCTCGCACTGGTCAGAGTGCGACCTTAGTCGCAGCCATCCCATCCGCTGGCAGCGTACACTCTCAATGCACGCCAACGCAATGCGAATGTGCGCGCAGCATGCTATAGCGCCACGGCTGGCAACCCTGTGGCGCGGTTCGCGCCCGCAGGCGCCCAGAAGCCAGATGGCTCCTCGGACGGAAGCGAGCGCGAATGACTGTTGGTGGGTGAGAATGAGCATGAATGAGCATAAAGGAGGCGACTCATGACGCAGGTGAATGATGACGCAACCGCATGGAAAAATGCGGCGACAACCTACCTGGATGTGCGGCCAGCGCTGGAGCGTGGCGATGAGCCGTTCGAGGCGATCATGGGCGCGGCGGCGACGATTCAGCCGGGCGAGACACTGGTGATCGTGGCGCCCTTCGAGCCAGCGCCGCTCTATGGCGCGCTCGGCGCCCAGGGCTTCGCGCATGCGACGCAGCGCGTTGCGGGGGATGAGTGGGTGGTGCGCTTTACACGCGCCTAAGCGCGCCTGAGTGCTGAAAGGCAGATACGCGCGATGGAGATCTCCGTACGTCCCAGCGCCACTCCGAACGCGCCCACCACGCCCAATGCGTCAGTGGCGACCAGTGGGCTGAGTGGTCTGGCGCGCGGCGGGATACCACTCTGGCTGCCGCTGCCCTTCTTGCTGACAGGCGCCGTTGGCGCGGCGATCGTTGGCGGGCTGCTGCCCTTCATCGCGCCGCAGGCGCTGCTGGCCCCTGGCTATCCGCATGTGCTGGCGCTCGTCCACATCGCAACGCTGGGCTGGCTCACCATGATTATCATGGGCGCCTCGCTGCAGCTTGCCCCGGTGATCCTCGTCAGCCCGCTGCGCGCGGCGCGCCTTGCCCGCGCGCAGTATCCGCTCTATCTGATTGGCGTGGTGACGCTGGTCATCGGCTTCTGGACAGCGCAGACGCTTGCGCTGATCGTTGGCGGCGCGCTGGTGGTGGTGGCCATCGCGCACTACGCGACGATTATGGGCGTGACACTCGCCCGCGCCACCACCCATCCACTTTCCGCGCGCTACCTGACGGCCTCGGTTACCTACCTGTGCATCGTGGCGAGCCTGGGCTTGACGGCGGCGCTCAACTTCCAGTTTGGCTTCCTCGGCGCCAGCGTGGATCGCCTGCTGCTCGCCCACATCACGCTCGGCGTGGTCGGCTGGCTGACCTGCACGCTGATGGGCGTCTCCTATACGCTGGTGCGCATGTTTGCGCTGGTTCATGACCACGGCGATACACTGGGCCAACGCATCTTTCTGCTGCTCAATGGCGCCATCGTCGGCCTCGCGGTGGGGTTTGCGCTCGACTGGCTCTGGCTGCAAGCCATCGCGGGCCTCAGCCTGATCGCCGCCGTCTGGCTCTTCGCCTATGACTACCGGCGCATGCTGCGCATCCGCAAACGCAAGGCGCTCGACATCACGCAGCGGCATGGCGCAGTGGCGGTTGGGTATCTCGCGGTGGCGCTGCCTGCGGGCGTCGCCCTGGCGCTGTTCGGCGCCGCACGGCAACCCACGCTGGTGGCGCTGGCGCTGGCTGCGCTGGTGGGTTGGCTGGGCCAGAGCATGCTTGGGTACCTCTACAAAATCGTGCCGTTCCTGATCTGGCAGACTCGTTATGCGCCGTTTGTCGGTCGCCAGCGCGTGCCGCTAATGCGCGATCTGGTACATCAGCGAGTCGCGCGCATCAGCTTCTGGCTGATCAATGGCGCGTTGCCGCTCGCCATCATTTGCGCGCTGGTCAACTGGGTGGCAGCGTTCCAGCTCGCAGCAGGCGCGCTGGGCGTGGGGCTGGCGCTCGCCGCCGCCAACATCATTGGCGTAGTGGCGCGGCGAAGACCCGTGCAGCCCGTCGCGCTACCGCCCGTGCAGCCCGTAGCGGCTCCGTAATAGCGCGTTTCCTCTGCTGGCGTTGGCTCTGCACGAAGGATGTGGCAGACTTTCTGCGGGCAGGTGATGCGGCTGGAGCCTGGCACGCTAGCGCGTGTCGGCGCCTGCGTTGCGCTGCGATGTGTGACACTGTGAGAAACATCGTAGATAGCTCCCTTTCGTGGCAGCGACCATGACCGTTCGCAGACGACGAATGTCCGTAGTCGTTCGCAGGTAGCGCCGAACGATTCTGGAAGTGCGAGGTAGCTGTGAGGGCAGTACGACACGCCTGGCTGGAGTGGGTTCGCACGCTCTACCCTGGCTACTTCGCCTGTGTCATGGCGACGGGCATCGTCTCGGTGGCGCTGCTGCTCGCAAAGGCGCTTGCCCTCTCGCTCGCGCTGTGGGCGCTGGCTGGCGCGCTGCTGCTCTTCCTCGCGGTGATCTATGCGCTACGCCTGCTGCGCTTCCCGCGTGAGATGCGGCGCGACTTCCATGACCCAGCGACGGCGTTCGGGTTCTTCACGTTCATCGCCGCCGTCGGCGTGCTGGCCACTCGCTTCGCGCTGGGTGGCTGGGCGATCGTTCCCGATGTGCTCACGATCATCGCCGCCATCGCCTGGTTCATCCTCACCTACTGGACCTTCGCGATGCTGCTCATCACCAATGAGCGGCCAATTGATCAGGCGATCAATGGCTCATGGCTGATTGCCATCGTCGCGACCGAATCGCTGGCGATCACCTGGGCGCTGGTGACGAAAATCGAGCCAGGCCAACGTGCGATGCTGCAATTGCTGTCCTACACGTTCTGGACCTTCGGCGTGCTGCTCTATCTGATCTTCATCGCGCTCATCATGTACCGCTTCTTCTTCCTGCGCGTGCGGCCCGACGACCTCAAGCCACCCTACTGGATCAATATGGGGGCGATGGCCATCACGACGGTGGCGGGCGTTCGCCTGCTCGACGTAGCGCAACCGACGACGCTGATCGTCACGCTGCGCCCCTACATCGAGGGCTTCACAGTGATGATGTGGGCCTGGGGAACCTGGTGGATTCCGCTGCTGATCATCATCGGCGTCTGGAAGTATGGCTTCGCGCGGGAGCCGTTGCGCTATCATCCTTCATTGTGGAGTGTCGTCTTCCCGCTGGGGATGTATGCGACGGCAGTGCAATTGCTGACGCACATCCCTGGCCTGGAGTTTCTCGTCGCTATCGGGCCTGCCTGCACCTGGGTCGCCTTCGCCGTCTGGGCGCTCGTCGCGCTCGGCTGGCTCTGGTCGACGTTCAGTGCGACCCGCCATGCGCTGAGCGGGCGTGCAGACGCGGCGAAGGCGGCGAGCGCTGGCGCGCTGGCCAGTGGCGCAACCCCTCCAACAAGCTATCCGTCTGAGCAACCTGAGGCTGGGCAGACGCGGCGTGGCGCGCCCAGCCGCATACCCTGACACGCCTGACACGAGAGCCGCCAACGTCGCCCGACCTGCGGGCCTGTGCAGGATGCGCGAAAAGAAGGAGACGCCGATGAGTCAGCTGGCAACGCGCCCAGAGGGGCAGGCGCAGACCACAACGCGGCGTGAAGATGAGGCCGTGCGTCGCGCCCGCTTCGGGCAGCGGATGTGGGCCATCGTGGCGGGTGTCATCGCGGGCTTGCTGCTGATCGTGTTGATTCTGCTCGGTTCGCGCGGCTTCCAGTGGTTCGACGCCGCGCTGATCGGCTACGCGGTCGGCTCGATCTTCGCCTTCGCCGCCGTCACCTACAAATACATGTTCTGGCTGATGCGGCCACAAACGGGGCGCTACTTCCGGCGTGGCTGGCAGCTCTTCTTCTCGGTCGAGAACTTCCGCAAATACACCACGCTCATTCCACAAGCCATCTTCACTGGCCTGCTCGCCCAGACCTTCATTCGCAAGCGCAGCTATTACCGCTGGATCATGCACCTGTGCATCTTCTGGGGCGTGATCCTCTCGCTGTGCGTCACGTTCCCGCTTACGTTTGGCTGGCTGCGCTTCACCCAGACCGCTAACGGGCAGTATCGCATGTGGGCGCTGGGATTCCCGCTCATCGTCTTCCCGCCGTACTCAATCTTTGGCACGCTCGTCTATCATGTGCTGGTCTGGACCGCGCTGCTGCTGCTGATTGGCCTGGTCATGGCCTTCCATCGCCGCTTCCATGACATCGCGAACATCGCCATCCAGCGCTTCAGCTTCGACATCGTGCCGCTGGCGCTGCTCTTCGCCATCGCCGTGACGGGCCTCGCGCTGACTGCCGACAGTTCGTTCTTCAATGGCGCGTATTACTGGTTCATCTCGCTGACGCACGAGGCGGTCGTTGTGCTGTGGCTGATCTCACTGCCCTTCGGCAAGTTCTTCCACATCCTCGAACGACCCGCGACGGTGGGCATCGAGTTGTACTGGCGGGCCAGCGAGGACTCCGTGCAGCGCAACTGTCCGCGCTGTGGTCAGCCATTCGCCCCTGCGCGCTTCATCCACGATCTGAAGCTGACGCTCGACGATATCGGCCAGGAATACTACGTCGCGCCCGCGCCCGAAGGCGCCCCACCGCCGCGCATGCCCTCGCGCGGGGCGGCGCGTGTGATGGCCGATCCCGCCGACATCGCGCGCCGTTCCACGATGGCGCAGGAGATCTGGTGGCAGGACTTCTGCCCCGACTGCAAGCGCGTCATGCGCGGCGAGGCGAACATGGCCGCGCTGGGCCGCGACGGGAACCAGTTCCTGTAAGCGCGGCGTCATCGAGCGCAGAGGCACGATACCGCGAACAAGACTGCACAACCGGCAAGACCGCGAGTCAGTAGAAAGCGCTGTTGCGATGAGTGTTGACAAGCGATTGTTCCACCGGGGACGGACAGATACCTACGACTTCCATTCGGCCACGCCAGAGCAATGGCAGTCGAACGAGGACATTGACCAGTACGTGCCGACGCACTGCTGCTATTGCGGTGTGCAGTGCGGCATGTACCTGAAGGTGGACGGCGGCAAGGTTGTCGGCGTCGAGCCACGCTACGATTTCCCGCTGAATCAGGGTATGCTCTGTCCGAAAGGCGCGACCGCCTATCAGACGGTCAATCATCCCGACCGCCTCACCAGCCCGCTGATGCGTCGCGGCGGCAAGGGCAGCCCATTGGAGCCGGTGAGTTGGGATGAGGCGCTCGATACCATCGCGCGGCGCTTCCGCGAGATACAGGCGGAGCATGGCGCCGATGCGGTGGCCGTCTACAGCGGCTCCTCGATGACCAATGAGAAGTGCTATCTGATGGGCAAGTTCGCGCGCGTGGCGTTGGGGACGCGCCACTGCGACTATAACGGGCGCCTCTGCATGTCCTCGGCGACGGGGGCCAACGAGCGCTCGCTCGGCATTGACCGCGCCTCCAATCCCGTCAGCGATACCGAGCATGCCGATGTGATCTTCGTCATCGGCGCGAATGTTGGCGAGTGCTTCCCCATCGTGACGAGCTGGCTCTGGCGCGCGCGCGACCGTGGGACCAAGCTGATCGTCGCCGATCCGCGGCAGACGCCGATTGCCCGCACCGCCGATGTGTTCCTGCCGCTGCGCTCTGGCACCGACTCAGCGCTGCTCAATGCGATGCTCTGTGTCGTCATCCAGGAGGGGCTGGTGGATGAGGAGTTCATCCGCCAGCGCACGACTGGCTGGGAGGAGACGAAGGCGCTCGCGCTCCAGTACACCCCGGAGCGCGTCGCCAAGGTCTGCGGCCTGCGCCCAGAGACGATCATCGAGGCGGCGCGGCTCTTCGGCCACGCCAAGGCGGCGCTGATCTATGCAGCGCGCGGGCTGGAGCATCAGAGTAAGGGTGTGGACAACGGCGTCGCCTGCGCCAACCTCGCTCTGGCCACCGGCAACTTCGGGCGGCCTGGCGCGGGCTACATGACGCTCACCGGCCAGGGCAATGGGCAAGGTGGCCGCGAGATGGGCCAGAAGGCGTCGCAACTCCCCGGCGAGCGTGACATCGAGGACCCGGAGGACCGCGCCTACATCGCCTCGGTCTGGGGCGTCAACGAGGCCGACATCCCGCACGCTGGCCTGCCCGCCACGCTGATGATTCCGGCGATGGAGCGCCAGGAGATTCGCGCCTGCTTCATGATCTGCTCGAACCCGATGGTCTCGTTGCCCGACCAGCACACTGCCGAGCGGGCGCTGCGCACACTCGACCTCTTCGTCGTCTGCGATTTCTTCCTCTCGGAGACGGCGGAGCTGGCCGACATTGTGCTGCCGGGCAATGTCTGGGCGGAGGACGAAGGCACCTCGACCAGCCTGGAGGGGCGCGTCATCAAGTACAACAAGGCGGTGGATCCGCCGAGCGGTGCGCGGCTCGATTGGGATATCGTCTGCGACCTGGCGCGGCGGCTCGGCAAGGGCGAATACTTCCCCTACAAGGGCCAGCGCGACATCTTCGAGGAGGTGCGCCTGGCGACGAAGGGGTCGAAGTCAGACTATTTCGGCATCACCTACGAGAAGATCGAGGAGCAGAACGGCGTCTTCTGGCCCTGCCCAACCGAGGACCACCCCGGCACGCCGCGCCTCTACGAAGACCGCTTTGGCTTCCCGGACGGGCTGGCGCGCTTCAATCCCATCACCTATCTGCCGCCTGCCGAAGAGCCTGACGAGGAGTATCCGCTGGTGCTGACGACCGGGCGCGTCATCTATCACTACCTCTCTGGCAACCAGACACGCCGCACGCCGTTCCTCTTCGAGATGGCGCCGTGTCCCTGGGTGGAGATTCACGAGCGCGCGGCGCAGGCGCTGGGCATCGGCGATGGCGATTGGGTGACGGTGCGCACGCGGCGCGGCGAGATGACCGCGCCCGCGCTCGTCGTGCGCTCGATTCGCCCCGACACGATCTTCATCCCGTACCACTATGGCCATCAGGAGGCGGTGAATATCCTGACCAACCCTGTGCTGGAGCCAATGAACAAGATTCCAGAGTACAAGGTCTGCGCGGCGGCGGTGGTGAAGGCTACCGAGCCGCCAGCCTGGGCGGCGAAGTTCGACCCCGACCTGCTCAAGGCGGCGCAACGCAGTCGGCATGGGCTGCCCAGCGCTGGCGGCAAGGTCGGGCCGCGGGTGAACGGGTAGCCTTGGCGCTGGTATGCAAGCGCCGCAGCAGGTAGAAGGAGAACGACGGAATGGCAGTCAAGCGCATGTTTCTCGACCCATCGCGCTGCATCGGGTGTCGCGCATGTGTTGCCGCATGCCGCGAGTGCGACACCCACAAGGGTCAGAGCATGATCTACATTGACTACATCAATCGTGGGAATACGGTCGCTACATCGCCATCGCTTTGCATGCACTGCGAGCAGCCACTTGCGCCGTGCGCGCAGGTCTGTCCCGCCCAGGCGATTCTCGTCAGCCCAGATGGTGTGGTGCATCAAGCCGATGAATCGCGCTGCATCAACAGCCGCAATTGCGTCTATGTCTGCCCCTTCGGCATCCCGAAGTTCGATACCTCGGGCAACTACATGCGCAAGTGCAACCTGTGCTACGACCGCGCGAGTATTGGCAAGTCGCCGATGTGTTCCTCGGTCTGCCCAACACAGGCGATCTTCTATGGAACCTATGAGGAGTTCATGCAGGCGGGGCGCGGCGACCAGGGCGCCAAGCCGGTCAACGTCTTCTATTTCGGACAGCAGCGCCTGCGCACGCGCAACTATGTTGTGATGCACGAGGACGACGACGCGCTCGACCTGATGGCGCTGGCGGCGGAGGCGAGCCTTGGCGCCGTCGCCCAGACGCCGCCTTCCACGCTGGGCGAAGAGAGCGCGCCGTGGGTGGACGCCGATGCGGCGGGCATCCCGGAGCGTGTTGCGCCGCCGCGCCCGTGGGCGCCACGCACGGCGCCCCAGGCGCCGACCACGCCTGCGCCCATGCAGCCGGGGACTCCCAGTACGGCGCCAGAGCGTGTTCCCACTGCGCCCTGAGCGGCGCGTTTTGCAGCGCCATACCGTGCGCCTATCTGAGGCGGCAGCAAGCATGATGGTCGTTCGTGGAGAGATCGAGGATACAGACAATGTCGAAGAGCGCAGGAAATAATAGAGCGCCAGATTCCATGCCAGATACCATGCCAGACATGGCTCCCGACGAGGGGAGCAACGGCCAGGAGTATACGCACCCATCAGATGCGGGCGCGCCACAGACGGCTTCGCGCGAGCAGCGCACACGCGCCTCGTGGCGGTTGGTCAGGCAGCGTCGGCTGCGTCAGCAATGGCAAGAGGAATTTCCGTATCATTGGAGCGCAGATGAACTGGTAACACGCCGCGATACGCTGCGATTCCTCGTGGGTGGATCGGGCGCACTGTTTCTGGCGAGCGCCGCGCTGGCCATCACGGGTGTCATCCGCTCCTCCACCACGAATCAGGTGACGGCGATTGCGAAGCTCGGCGAGGTGCAGCAAGACGCCTACAAGGTGTTCAGCTATCCTAACTCCTTCGCCGATGGCATTCTGCTCAACCTGCCCGGCAAGGGGCTGGTAGCCTATAGCGACGTCTGCACCCATCTCTCGTGCGCCGTGCTCTACCAGCCGGGAACGCGCGAGTTCTACTGCCCCTGTCACGACGGACGCTTCGACGCGTACACCGGGAACGTGCTGGGCGGCCCACCCACGCGCCCACTGCCTGAGATTGAGTTGCGCGTTTCGGGCGACACGGTCTACGCCGTGCGGGAGATCGAGCGATGAGCCAGCAGATCAACGACGCTGGGCCAGCGGGCCTGCGCAGCTCAGGCGACCTGCACACCGATGGGACGCCTGACAGCGAGATAACTCCCGTAGCGCCAGACGAGGACTACATCCGGCGGCGTGGGCGGGTTGCAAACCCTGATGATCCGCCCACGCAGCGCCCGCCGCGTGATGCGCGCGGCCCGCGTCCTGGGCCGGACTTTCGCGGCGCGCCAGGGCGTGTCGCGATTGTGCAGGGGCAGGTCTATCTGGTCGGTTTCATCCTGATCGCACAGTTGTTTCTGATCACGACGGCGCTGTTTGAATTGCTTTCAGGGCGCACCGATCTGCTCTGGTGGATTTCAGGCGCGTCGCTGTTCGGCTTCCTGATTGCGGTGCTGATTTCGGTATGGCCACGCAGTCGCGTCAAGGGCTTTTGATGCGCTACGGCGTCTGAATTGACCATGCTGAGAGGAAGGATGACAGATGCCACATACGAGCGACAAAGTAGCGACCAAACGGGTGTATGAGGAGCCAGCGCCCGACGATGGTGAGCGCGTGCTGATTGATCGGCTCTGGCCGCGCGGTCTGACCAAAGAGAAGGCGCATGTAGACCTGTGGCTGAAGGACATCGCTCCCAGCCGTGAGCTGCGAACCTGGTTTGGCCACGAACCGGCGAAGTTCGATGAGTTTCGGCGACGCTACGAGGCGGAGTTGGC
>JAICSR010000006.1 GCA_025936795.1 Ktedonobacterales bacterium
CAGATGGACCCGCTCACTGTCGTCGCGCGCAGCCACGATATCGCGCTCTGGGGCCGCGTGCGCGACTACCAGCCAGCGCAGCTTCATCGCGTGATGTGTATGAGCGCCGCGAGTTCTTCGACTATGGTGGCGGACTGTTCATCTATCCCATGCGCGAGCTACCCTACTGGCGCATGCCGATGGGCCGCCGGGCGCGCGAAGGCCGCTGGGCTGACTTCGCCGCCGCTCATCCCCGCCTGCTCGACGAGGTGCGCGCCGAGCTACGCGCGCGTGGCCCACTCGGCAACCGCGATTTCAAGGGTGGCGAGCGCGTCAAGAGCTATCGCGGCGGCAAAGATAGCTCGCTCGCGCTCTACTATCTCTGGCTGACCGGCGAGACGATGATTCACCATCGGCAGGGCTTCGAGCGTGTCTATGATCTGCGCGAGCGCGTCGCCCCGCCCCAGTTCGATACAGTGGCGCCTGAGGATGAGGTCGAGGGGTTCTTTGCGCGCAAGCTGCTGGCGTTTCGCGGCCTGATCGAGGAGCGACGCTGGGGCGCCTACCTGACTGGCTTCACTGAGTACGGCGTGGACCGCGCGAAGGCGGGCAGCTGGCTTGCCCGGCTGACTGCGCAGGGCCAGGTCGCGCCGCTGCGCATCGAAGGGTCGCGTGAGCGCTGGTACGCCCTGGCCGAGGACTTGCCGCTGCTGGATGCGCTCGAAGCGGGCGATGTTCCCACGGCTTGGCGTCCGCTCGATGCAACGACCGATACAGAGGTCATCCTGCTTGCCCCGCTCGAAATCGTCAGCGCGCGCGGACGGTCGAGCTGGCTCTTCGACTTCGAGTACATCTGGGAGGTGTACAAGCCCGCCGCCGCGCGCCGCTGGGGCTACTACACACTGCCGATCCTCGCTGGCGACCGCCTCATCGCCCGGTTCGATCCGCGTCTCGAGCGCGCCACGCAGACGCTCCACATCCTCGGCTACTGGCCTGAGCCAGACGCCATCGGCGATCCAGTCGCCTTCACCGAGGCGCTGACGCGCGGGCTGGCGCGTTTCGCGCAGTTCCTCGGCGCCCGCAGCATCACCCTCGCTGCGCTGGCGCCCGCCAGTGAGTTCGCGCCAATCGAGCGCGCGGTCAACGCGCGCCTCGCCGCTACTCCCACCACCACTCGCGTGGGCGAATCCAGTGTTTCTGACGTTTCTGGCGCCACTCCTGCATAGGAAACTGCCAGCGAACACAGCAGGCCAGCGCAGGTCGCGCATGAGGCGCCCTGAGCAAGGGAAGGGACCAACGCACTGACGCGCGCATTCGTACCAGTTGCAGTACGATACTTCAGCCGTTACAACTTAGTATGAGTGTTTCGCTGAAGATGGGAAACGTGGCGTGTACGCCGCTGGCGGTTGAAACCGCACCTGACGGCGGCCTGCGGGCCGCCACAAGACCCGCCTGCGCGGGGCCACATCCGCCATTCCAGTCCGCGCAGGCGGACTTTGCGGCCCGCCGGGTCATCCAGGCGCGGTTTCAACCGCCAGCATGCGGATGCTCATAGCGTAGCAGCGACCTTTGAGGGAGAGGACGAGTCACTTGACCAAGGAGTTCTGCCGACACTGCGGCGCCGAGGCCCCGGAGGGCGCGCAGAACTGCGCGGTCTGTGGAGCGCGACTCGACGCAGCCGCCAGTGACGCTCTGCCGCAGGAGACCGCGCAGCGGCAAGCGCAGCGCGCAGCGGTTGCGTCTGGCCCCAGCAGCCCCATCGCGCCGCCCCCGTCACCCGCCGCGCCTCCCTCGCCTGCGCAGTACGCGCCCTATCCAGCGGCGCCCGGTGTGTGGGCGCCACCCGCCCAGCCCGCCTATCCGGGCTACCCGGCACAGCCGACGCAAGCTGGGCAGCAGGGGCAGCCAGGCTACCAGCCCTACCCCTATGGCGCTGGCTATCCGCAGCCTGGGCAGGTCTATGCCTACCCAGGCTACCCAATGGGCGGCTACTATGCGCCGCAGTATGTCATGCAGCCAGCGCCCAGACGCGCGCCCGGCGAGGTCTATGCGCTCGTCGTCGCGTGGATCGTGACCGTCGCATCCGCGCTGGCCATCCTGGGCGGGCTGCTGGTGACAGCGCTCGCCACGCTGGGCGCCTTTAGCGGGCAGGGAGACGACCTCTCGTATCTCGGCGGCATCATCGGCTTCTCGCTCGCGCCGATCGTCGGCGGCGGCTTTGGCCTGTGGTATGGCATCCTCGGCATCCGGCGGCGACCCTCGCCGCGCTTCGGCTTGCCTGCCGCGTGGCTAATACTGGGGCTGGCCGTGCTGGCGATCGGCGGCGGGGTGGCGCTGTGGCAATACAACTTCTCGCAGATGCGCTCGCCGGGGACCGCCTTTGGCATTCTGCCGCTCGCCATGCTGACCGGCACGCTTCCAGCGCTGGCGATTCTCGCCTTCACCACCCAACGCCTGGGCAACCCGTCCACGCGCCGCCACGTCTGGATGTCGCTCTTCTATGGCATGACGCTCGCGCCGCTGCTGGCCGTCATCCTCGAACTGATCCTCAGCCTGATCATCGTCGCCGCACTCAGGCTGAGCGCGCAGGACGCGCAGAGTGTGCTGGGGCAGCCCAACACCAGCAATCCCTCGCCGAAGCTGCTCGTCGCGATGCTGCTGGTGCTCTCGGTGGTGGCCCCGCTGGTGGAGGAAGGCGTCAAGCCGCTCGCCGCACTGCTCGTCATCCGGCGTCTGCGCACACCCGCCGAGGCCTTTCTGGTGGGGCTGGCAGCCGGAGTTGGCTTCGACATGCTCGAAACCATTGGCTACATCGGGCAGGGGCAGGCCGACTGGGTCTCCGTCTCGATGGAGCGCATCGGCGCAGGGCTGCTGCACGGTGTGGGCGCGGGCATGGGCGCGCTCGCCTGGTATTATCTCATCAACGGCTCTGGGGTCCACCTGCGCTGGCTGCGCGCGATTGGCTGCGGCCTCTACGCGATCCTGCAACATGGCGTGTTCAACGCGCTTGGGTTCTACGATCTGGCGCTGCCCTCAAACATCGGCGCCTGGCTAAACCAGCCATTCTTTCTCGGCGGCCTGCCGCTGCAAAACGCAGATGTGATCTATCTGGTCGCCTATGGCCTGATCCTTGGCGTGCTGATCTTCATGACCAGCCGCCTCTGGGGCGCGAAGGGCATGCCTGAGCGCAAGCCGCCTGTAGTTGGCCCAACACCGCAGGCCTGGCCAGCGTGGTATGCGCCCTATGGCTATTACGCGCCCTACGCGCCCTACGGCTCGTATGGCCAGCCTGCACGCGTCGTTCCAGGGGGATGGCCCGCGCCTGCTCCCATGCCGCAGACACCGCAGCCGATGGGAGGCGCGCAATGATCCCCACTGAGACGACCAATCCGCCAGCCACGCCCAACACAGCGCCGACCCGTCCAGCCGCACAGACAGTCTCCAGCCGCTACAGCCTGATCTTCGGCGTCGCGCTGACGGCGGTGACGGTGATCGCGCTGATCCTGGCCTTCTTCTCCTCCAACTTTCGCCCGCGCGCCTCGGATGCGCTGCCCGCCAGTTGGACCCAGGCCTACAACGCCGACCTGTCTGGCTCAGACACCGGTAGCTGGGATGAGACGCAGGGGTGCAGCATGACCGGGCTTGGCCTCGACGCCGATCCCGGCGACGACAACGATGCGCAGTGCGCCTTCACGCCGAGCGTGCGAGAGGATGTCACTGCCAACGGCTTCTACTTCGTGACCCAGCTGGCTCCGGCGGCCAAGGTGCAGGAGTTTGCCCGCTCAGTCGTCAGCGTGGGCGACATCAGCGCGTTCGATAGTGGCGATGGCGCAGCCATTCACTTCATCGTCGGCCAGGATGGCGCCTATATCCTCTGCGATGGCGACTGCTCGCAGGCGACCAGCGCCATCTATCTGAGTGGTGGCCTGGCGTCATGGCACGGCGACCCGCATGTCGCCAACACCATCGCCGTGAAGGTCTCGCCCGACCATAGCGCGCTGACGGTCTACGTCAATGACCAGGAGGTCGCGACGGTCGCGACGCAGTTTGGCCCGCAGCCCGGCATCGCCCTGGGGTCGCTCGCCGGCGATGAGGCGATCTACACGCATGCCACGCTCTACATCGGACGATGAAGCCCATGCCACAGTTTGAGCCACAAGACCCGCAGTATGAGCGGCGCGTGCGTGACAGCTTCGCTCGCCAGCGCGTGATGGAGACGCTGGGCGCGACGCTGCTGCGGGTAGCGCCGGGCGAGGTGGAGATCGCGCTGCCCTTTCGCGCGGAACTGACACAGCAGCACGGCTACCTGCATGCGGGCGTCGTCACGACCATCGTGGATAGCGCCTGCGGCTACGCGGCGCTCAGCCTCATGCCGCCGGGCGCAGGTGTCCTGACTATCGAATTCAAGCTCAACCTGCTTGCCCCCGCCGCTGGCGCGCTGATGATCGCGCGTGGGCGCGTCACGAAGCCTGGCCGCACGATCACCGTCTGCGCGGGCGATGTCTTCGCCACGCCAGCGGAATCAGACGACGCGCCAGACGGCGCGCAGAGGCAGGAGAAGCAGGAGAAGCAGGAGAAGCTAGTGGCGACGATGGTAGCCACCGTCATGACCATCCGCGACCGCCCCGGCGTCAGCGACTAGCGCGCCGACGCTGCGGCCTCCGATTCAGATCGGCATGCGCCCGCGATAGGCGGCGTCGAGCAGGTCCACGAGGTGCAGCACGGGCAATGCGCTGCCCATCTGATCGAGCTGCGCGCGCAGATGCAGCGCACAGCCAGGGTTGGCAGTGACGACGGCCTGCGCCTGTGTGGCGACGATGTGCCCGGCCTTGCGTCTGCCCAGCGCGCCCGCCATCTGCGGATGGGTGATGTTGTAGACGCCCGCGCTGCCGCAGCAGAGCGACGCCTCCGCCATCTCCACCACCTTCAGGCCAGGGATGGCGGCCAGCAGGGCGCGTGGCTGGGCGCTGATGCGCTGGGCGTGCGCCAGGTGGCACGGCTCCTGATACGTCACCGTCAATGGCAGCGGCTCGAAGCGCGTGTTTAGCTCGCCATGCGCCAGCGCCTCGCCCAACAGCTCGCTGATGTCGCGCACACGCGCCGCAAACGCGCTGGCCCGCTCGCGCCATGCCGGGAACTCGGCGAAGAGTTCGCCGTACTCCTTCAGCGCCGAGCCGCAGCCAGCGGCGTTGCTGACGACATAGTCCGCGCCGCTCGCCTCGCAGGCGGCGATGTTGCGCGTGGCCAGCGTGCGCGCGCGGTCCATCTCGCCCGCGTGGATGGTGAGCGCGCCGCAGCACTCTTGCCCAGCGGGCGCGACCACCGTGAAGCCGTTGGCGTTCAAGACGCGAATCGTGGCGCGCTCGGTCGCAGCGAAGGCAGCGCTCATCACGCAGCCCGCGAAGAAGGCGACGCGTCCGCGCTGCGGCGCATCGGGCGGCGCGGCGTAGACCTCGCCGCTGGGCGCATAGAACTGGTCGGGCAGGCTGGGCGCCAGCGCCTCGGTCGCGCGCAGGCCGAGCGCATCCAGCGCGCCGCTTCCATGCGCCAGCCGCCGCGCGCCAGAGCGCTGATACCAGCGTAACGCTCGCCCCGCCAGCCGCAATCGTCGCTGATCGGCGAAGAGGCCGCTGAAGACGGCCGAGCGCAGCGCACGCTCTCCCGCAGGCCGTGATCGCGCCCGTTCGATCTGCGTGCGCGCCGTCTCGACGAGTTGGCCATAGCGCACGCCAGAGGGGCAGACGGCCTCGCAAGCGCGGCAATCGAGGCACTGATACATCTGAGCGACGAAGCTGGGGTCCGTCAGGCTCAGCGCGCCATCGGCCACCGCTTGAATCATGCGGATGCGCCCACGCGGCGACGACGCCTCGCTGTAGGTTTCGAGATAGGTGGGGCAGGCGGGCAGGCAATAGCCGCAGCGCACACACCGCTGCAAACTGTCGTCGCTGGGCTGATCTGGCCCACTAAAGCCCGAGACGCCGCGCGCACCTGCGCCCAGCACATGCTGCGTCAGGTCAATCGGCTGCCGTTGGGAGGCAAGCGCGCGATGCTGTGCGTCCTCTGGAGTCTCTGCGCTCACCTGCCGCCTCGCCTTCTGCTCGCCTGCTCGCTCTGCCTGCGCCTCCGTTGCGCATGCCTCACCAGTATAGACGCCATTGCCAACCCCACGCCACCGCGCGGCGCCTTGCCCTTCGGCCAACAGCATCCGAGGTCATATCCTGAGTGATGGCCGCCAGAGAGGTTTGATGTGCTGATTGATGACTGGCGAGAAGTGTAGTTCGATGACTGCATTGGCTGTCGTACTGAGCCTGACGTCATCTTCGATAAACCACAGGAAGCTATGGGTATCCAGGAGCAGTTTCATCGCGTGTAGGCATCGAAGTCGGCAAGCGGACTATCGAAATCGTCGGCGACAACGATCACTCCCTAATCAGTCGTTCTGCAGTATAGCATGCCCAATGTCTCATTCCACCCGCGCCTCGCCAGGCGTTTCAGCTAGCGCAACGCCGCCAGCCAGCGCGCAGTGGCGCGTGGTGAGCGCAGGTGGATGAACGTGACGTGGGCGTATTCGGGGCGCGTAGGGATCAGCGGGTACTCGCGGCGATGCTTGGGCCGCGAGGTGGTGGCCCAGACGAACAGCGAGTCGCGCGTGAAGAACTGCGGCCAGAGGCGCTCACGATTGCCGCTCCATAGCTCTACGCGGGCCAGCGTGCGCCAGAGTGTGCGGCGCAGCAGACGCGCGTAGATGACCGGCAGCGCGTAGTCGAGCCAGATGATCGTCTGAGCGCGCGGCCAGATGAGATCGTGCGCCTGGCGATAGTTGCCATCCACCACCCACGCATCACCTGCGACCGCCTGCGCCACTCGCTCGCGAAAGACAGCAGGCGCGGCAGGTGTCCAGTTCGGCTCCCAGTTGAAGGCGTCGAGTTCGATGCATGGCGCATCCAGCCGCTGCGCCAACTCCGCCGCCAGCGTAGACTTGCCAGAGCCAGTCACGCCCAGCACGACGATGCGCCGCCCCAGCGCGGCGAGTGACGTAGGCGGTGGAGTACGGATGTCATTCGTATCAGGGCGCGCCATGTCGCTTCTCTCTCCTTTGCCCGCACAACTCACCTCTCTCTGACGTGCAGGCAAAGGAGTATAACACAGCGACTGTGCGCTCAGGAATTCAGGCGCTCGGCGTGACAGCGACGGTCAGTGTAAACTTGACACGCTCGCGCTCGTAAATGTCGGCGGCGTGGGCGCGTTGCTGCTCACTCCATGCATCGCTCAATGGCAGCGTGTGGGTATGGAGTTGTGCGAGCAGCGCGGACGCCAGCGCCAGCAGGCGCACGCGCTCAGCGCCAAAGCAGTCGGCTTCGATGCGCTCGCGCAGGTAGTTGGCGATATAGCGATAGAGGTCAGCGAGCATGGGCAGCGCATCTGCCTGTGCCCTGGTGGCGTCTTCGCGCGCCATCTGTCGCAGCAGATCATCGAGCAGCCGCATCAGGCCATCCGCGATGCGCTGGGTGGCGCGCGGATCGTCGTCGCCCCAGTCGCGATGCTGGCGCCAGTAGGTCAGCAGGTAGGGTGGCGTGCGCGCGTCGCCGCGACAGAGCGCATGACGCATGCCCGTCCACAGCGAGTCAATCCAGTCGGGACTCGCACCCAGCGCGCGTAGCAGGCCTGAGTAGAGGTCGGTTTCAGCATCTCCCGTGGGCAGGCCCATCGCCGCAGCCAGCGTCAGGGCGCCCGCCGCCACATAGCCAAGCTGATAGGTGACGGAGGTGGGCGCCTTGCCAGCAAACTGTGCGCAGCCAGAGACCAGATTCTTGAGCGCGCGATAGCGTCCGCGATGGTAGCGATTGTCGCGCTCGGCCTCAGCGTCGCGCGCCGCCGCGAGAAAGCCGCCGAGCGTCTGCGCCAGCGCCCGCACCGCGCCGAGATCACCACGCCCAGTGGCGGCGGCAATGCTCGATTGCAGCACATCATAGCCGTCCTGCGCTTCCCACTGCTCGATTGGCGCAGCGCGCAGATCGTCCACCGCCCAGCGCGCCGCATACTCGCCAGAGAGCCGCCAGGGCAGCGTCCAGAGATAGCCTAGCATGAACAGCACGACGGCGCCGAACCAGACGAGCATCTGCCACAATTGTCCCATATAGAGCGGAGGAGCCAGCAGGTAGACCAGCCCTACGCCTGTTGTCACTGTCCACCAGAGAAGGAACGGCGCCAGCGAGAGCAGCATCGCCCGCGCCAACGCCAGCGACATGAGTTGCCCGGCGGTCTGCAATCCGGCGACGTTGTAGCCAATCAGAATGGCGACGATCACGCCGAGCGTGGTGAGCGCCGCGCCCAGAAATGTCGCGGAGTCCACCCCACTGGCGGCGACCGACCGGCTCAGCGGCTCTGTAAAAGGCAGCCCGATGTGTGGCGCCAGCCAGCCGATGACCACGCCGACGACGATGCACACGACGGCCAGCGCCTGAAAAGCGCCCCCGACGAGGCGAACCTGGGCCGAGCGGGCCATCTCTCCCCTCCCAATCAGCATGCGATGACTGGCCATCCGGCGCCGCAAGGCTTGCTCACTCTGCCGCGCATTCGCACTGAAGCGAGCAAGCCCCGGACACAGTGTACCGCGCCGTCGCAAGCCTACGGCGTCAGGCGGGTGAGGTCGCGCGGGAAGAGCGTCACCAGTTTGATGTTCGTGGCGCCTGTGAGCTGCGCGATCAGCCGCTCCAGGCCAATCGCGAACCCGCCCTCCGGTGGCATGCCATAGCGGAAGGCGTCGAGATACCAGCCGAATGGCTCTGGCGCGAGACCCGCGCGCTCCAGCGCGGCCAGATAGTCGGCGTAGTGGTGCAGGCGCTGGCCGCCAGTGACTAGCTCCGTCCCACGGAAGAGCAGATCGAACGAGTTCGAGTACTCAGGCCGCGCCGGGTCGGGGTGCGTATAGAACGGTCGCTTGCGCATCGGGTAGCCGGTGACATAGAGGAAGTCGCTGCCATGCTCAGCCAGCGCCCACTCGCCAAGCCAGCGCTCCTCTTGCGGGGCCAGGTCTGGCTCGCCGCGCGAATCTACGCCGTGCAGGCGCAGGAGCAGCTCCTGCGCCTCAGTGAAGTGGATGTGCGGTATGCGCGCGGGAACCGTCGGCAGATGCGCGCCCAGCAGCGCCAGTTCAGCGCCACAGTCAGCCGCCATGTGCGCAAAGATGCCCGCCAGCGTGTCACGCAGCAGCGCCATCACGGTGAAGTGGTCGGCGATGAAGCCAAACTCCGCGTCGAGGCTGACATACTCGTTGGTATGGCGGGTTGTGTCGTGCGGCTCCGCCCGAAAGACTGGCCCCACCTCGAAGACGCGCTCGAAGACGCCCACCATCACCTGCTTGTAGAATTGCGGACTCTGCGCCAGGTAGGCTGTGCGGTCGAAATACTGGACGGCGAAGACATTCGCGCCGCCTTCGGTCGCGGCGGCGACCAGCTTCGGCGTCTGAATCTCGGTGAAGCCACGCGCGCCAAGCGTCTCGCGGAAGCCCGCCATTGCGCTGGCCGCCAGCCGGAAGGCCGCGCGTCGCTGCGGATGGCGGTTGGTGACGACGGCCTCATCGAGCAGCGCCGTCAGGCTTGCCTTCACCTCGCGCTTGCTCAGCGTTACGGGGAGCGCCTCGCGCACGGGCGTGATGACCTCGATGCTGAGCGCACGCAACTCCACTCCACCAGGCGCTTGTGGCGCGGCGGTGATGGTCCCACTGATCGCCACGACGCTCTCGACGGCGGCGCCTGCCTCGCTCAGCGGCGCCAGTTCCGCTGCGCTCGCCGCCACGGCCTGCGCCTCGCCCCAGCCATCGCGCACGATCAAGAAGGTGATCGCGCCGAGCTTGCGCACGCTGCGCAGCCAGCCCATCACACACGCCTGCTCGCCAATATGCGCCGCCAATTCGGATGAGCGCACGCGCTCGCCACCCGCGCTCATCTGCTGTGTGGTTGTTTCAGGTGTCTCGGTTGTTTGCTGTGACATGGTAGGAACCATCCTCTCTCGAACGCTTGCCTGAACGCTTGCCGCCGACCTGTCAGCGCATCTCATGGCGCCTCACGTGGGCGCGAGAATGCGGGCGATGCAGGAGCGCGCCCCGACAGGCCGGAATCTGCGTCGAAGAGGTCAGGCGCGCTCCCAGAGATTGGCGTCGCCGCCGGGATAGGTCATACCGTCCTCCGTTCAGGATGCTTTTCAGGACGCTTTCCGGGCGCCTGGCTTGCTGCCAATCTGGCGCGCCGGGCAAACAAAAAGCCCTCGTCCACCTACGATTGTGGACGAGGGCCAGACGGCCAGCTCGTGGTACCACCACGATTCATCTCCGGCTCAGGCCAGAGACCTTCATCAGTTCCACACGCGCCGTGTGAAACTATCGCGCGCTAACGGGCGCGGCCCGTGGCGGACTACTGCGCCGAATCGGCGGTTGGTCGCCAGGCTGGGAGGTGTTATCTGGGGGCGAGCGGCGATGGCGCTTGCAGCATGCGCGCCACTCTCTGTGCGCTCGACGTCAGCCCCCGACCTGTCCTCCGTCACGGCTCTCGATAGATTGTTCGCTCGGCGCCGACGCTCTGCCGCCATACCTGATAGGCGCCACGCACGTCGCGAATACGCAGAGGGTAGCATGGCGGCGCCGCACACGTCAAGGCGTCAACCAGTCTGCCAGCGGAGTGCGCGCGCTTCCCGTGGCATATGCGCGTGGTGTGCCTGGACACAATCAAGCGCGGGAGGAGGTCAAGTGGCGGGTCAAGCGGTCATGATACATCTGTACTCGCAGCACAGGGAGGGTCCAGTAACAGGTGGCGCTACTTGTGCAACATCACTAGTCGAGAGAGTCAGTAGAGAGAATGCACGATACTTCATGTTAGAAAGTCGAGGCATTCCACAAGAAAAGCGGCCATGAGCAAGATAGAGGCCAAATCGAGTCACTCGTTCAATTGAGTACTGCCGCATTTAAACAAGCCACAGGAAGCCGCTACGCACCTATTCCGCCATGTCCTGGCCACGTTTTTCCAGCTTGATCTATGGAATATCTGCCAATAAGCTAGTACTTTCGGACTAATTTTCCTCCCAAATGGGGGTAAACGGGCAATTATACTCGCCCTGCACTTGACAACGCATTACACTAGTTATAATATATGTGAACTAGCACTTGCTAGCGGCATCTCTCGCTGTAAGGGAGAGCATGGATAATGATAGTATCATGGGTGGAGTGCAGGCCGCGCGGAGCGATGCCACCAACCAGCCTGTATTCATGAGACGACGGCTGTTCTCTTTGTCTCTATGCTGCAAGCACAGGTCAACGGACGCCCTTCTGCGCATTGCCTCCCCCCGACGAAAGGCAGTTTGCTGATGGCGAATCCCGTAGAGGGTAGAGTAGACAAGGACGTTGAAGCTGCGTCGGCGCTCCTGACGCCCGCGCAGCGCCTCGGCGTGCGCTTGCGTCAGGCCAGGCTGCGCCTGAATATGACGCAAAGCGAGGTAGCGGCGACACACTTCTCGGTCAGCTACATTTCAGCGGTCGAGCGAGGCCAGATACGCCCCTCGCTTGGCGCCCTTGAAGTGCTTTCCGATAGGCTCCAGGTGCCGCTCGAAGACCTGCTGGGAACCTCGCCACTGCCCGGCGCAGCGAGCGGCGTCTCGCGCCAGGATGCAGCTGACCGTCGCCAGGAAGAGGCCGAGGCGCGGCTTAATGCGGCGCAGGCGCTCTCGTATCAGCACAAGTACCAGGCGTCGATTGATGCGCTGCGCCAGATGACCCTCTCGCACCTCTCGCCTGCGGGCGCGCTCGAGGCGCGTCGCCTGCTCGTCTATAACTATGTGGAGCTTGGCCAGGGAGAAGAGGCGCGCCGCGAGGCGCAGGAAGGCATCACGTTGGCCGAGCGCGCGGGCGATGAAGAGTCGCGTGCGCGCCTGCGCAATGAGCTAGGCAACGCCTACCTGCTGACCCGCAAAACCCAGATGGCGCTCGAACAGTATAAGCTGGCGTGGGACGCCATTGAGCAGAAGAACGCCCGCGATCCCTTGTTTCGGTTCAATGTGCTGTTTAATCTCGGCTCCGTCAACTGGCAATTGGGCCACAACGACGATGCAATTGGCTATTTGCGTCAGGCGGTTGAGAGCGCAGCAGATGTGAATAACCCCGAGCGGCTCGGTGACACGTTGTGGCAACTGAGCGTGGCCTACCAGGGGCAAGGCGACGTGCAGCGCGCCAAGCTCTATGCCTTGCGCAGCCTCGCCGCCTATGAGCGTGCGGCGAATGAGGCGCTCACCGCGCGCGCCTACACGCGGCTGGGCCGCGCGACGGCGCAAGCGAATCAGTTTGAGGATGCGCTGGAGTACCTCCAGACAGCGCAGTCGCTCTCTGTGCGTCAGGGCGACCCACGCGGGTTGGCAGAGGCGCGCCGCAGTCTGGCGGCGGTCCACATCAGTCAGGGACAGCTTGCCGAGGCGGCCAGCGCCGCACAGGAGGCGCTCGATCTGGCGGATAGCGTCGGTGACGACATTTTGCGCGCCGAGGCTCGCCTGACGATGGCCACACTGCAACAGGCGCAGGGTGACACCAACCAGGCCAAGAGCAGCTATGAGATGGCGATCTCGATGCTCGAAGGCGCTGACGCGCCGCAACACCTGGCGGACGCTTTTGCAGCATATTCAAACTTCTTAGGACAGAGTGGCGACAGCAAGCGCGCCTACGAACTGCTGCAGCGCGCCTGGAACCTGCGCGAGAATCTGGCGAGCGTCTAGCGCCAGCGCCAGGGGCTCCCAATGGATGGAGACGCGACGAAGGGGATTGTGGCACAAGCCACAGTCCCTTTCGTCATATATCAGGGCTATTTCTGGGAGCTATCCAGGCGCCTTCATCGCCAGCTATGCCTCAGACTGGCGTTGGTACACGCCCCACATCGCCACGGCGATCCAGAGCAGTTCGCCGCCCAGAAAGATGCGCTCATAGAGTCCAGCGAGTGAGCCGGGATGGAAGCCGACGCCGATGAGCAGGAACAACCCCAGGGCCGCCATCAGCCAGATCACCACGAGCGCGGCGCCGATGGCCGAGCTACGCCACAGCCGCGTCAACATGACGGTGAGCAGCAGCGTGGCAAACAAACAACTGAGAAAAGCGACTCCCGCCGCCAGCAGATGAATCTTGCCATGCGTGGTGGCTGGCGCCCCTTCAATGTCGTCTGCGACGAACGCCAGGACGCCCGACGCGAAAGCCCACAGTGTCAGCAGCCCGAGAGCGATGCGGCTGGTGAGGCTACGTGGCAGCGCCGCCCAGAGCGCGCCTGCCGCCGCGAGCGAGAATGCGCAGCGCAACAGGAAATTGGCGTCCATGATCCATGCCCATGGTCCATTGCCATAGTCACTCTCGGCGCGGCGTAAGAGGGGCAGGTCGGGTCGTAGGAAGAAGAGCAGGACATCGAGGGCAATGTAGAGCGCAATCCCACTGAGGCACAGCAGGGCCACGCGCCGAATCGTCGCAGGGGTGAGTTTCGTCGTGGTGGAGATCATCGTATGCGCAAGCCCTTTTCCAGGCTGCCCTTCTGTTCCGACCAACCCGCTTCATGTCAGAGTCACTATGCGCCAACGTAAGCGCACTATAGCACGCAGTCGGGTGTTGTGCGCGCCATCGTGGTGGCGTCGGTGGATCCGCTCCCCTCGCCCAATCGAGCGAGGGGAGGCGTTGCAGGTTTCCCCGCTCAGTGACCAAAACGCCAGAGTGGCGGGTCTTTGTGCAGGCGGAGCGGGTAGAGCGTCAGCGGTTGCGCAGGTGGCGCAGGTGTGGACGCAGGTGTGGACGCCAGAGCGTCGAGGAGTGGCAGGCCTTGCGCCATGGTATATGGTTCGGCGGGTCGTCTGGGCGCCGTGGCGCTGTCGTCGGCCAGAGACTCATCGCGGCGTGGATCGCTCGTATCATCGTGCATGGTGATATTGCTCCCTCGTGGCGCGCAGACCCCTTGCGCGCGGTCGTGGCACGTCGCACGACCACGGCATTGTCCGTGGCGCCGACAGTGGTTGAGAAGTTGTCGAGGAAGCGCTTCCGCATCGTGTAGCTACGCCATAGCTATACTGTGCTGGCGTCACAGTACGGAAGTCACAGGCGTGTGACTGCGGCGCGCCGATGGATAGGAGCCTCGGCGTATGCCCGACACGGGTAGACCATCTATGCGATGATATAGAGGGATCGAGAGGGCCGCCCGCTCGCGCGCTGCGTGACGGGGCGCGCGTTCTCACCAGGCAGTGAGAGAACGAAAAAAACTCCGCGCTCTTGCGTCATACAGAGAGATGCATGTCCCAGAGCAGGGCGATAGGGAGCGCACGCGCTCACTGCTCGGCTCGCATACAGCAGACACACCGGTATCATCCGCCAGTTGTCACCGTAAGGAGGACCCAACTATGCGTCTGGAAGCGACGCGCCAGCAGCAAACCTCGCACAGTGGCGCGTCAGGTAGCGGCGCCCCACGGAGAGGGCGTGACGCTGGTCCCTGGCGCGGGAGCAGGGCAAGCGTCTTCTCCGCCGTGCGGCTGGCGCTCTTGCGACTGACGCATGGGCGAGCATTGCTCGCGGCGGTGGCGCTGGGTATGCTGGTGGCCGTCACGCTGATCTGCACAGTGCCACTCTTCAACTCCCTGATCGTCGACACGCAGCTCCAGCAAGATGTCAACACCAACGATCCGGCGGATCGCAATATCCAGGCGATGGTGACGACGGGGCAGCTCTCGCAGGCGATGCGCACGCAGACCACCAAGCTGATTCCGCAGCTGGGTCAACAGTACCTCGGCGCTTTCACCTCGCCACCCGATACCTACTACTCCGTCTCCAATGCGATGATTCTGCACAGCGCTGGCGCGAATACCTACGACCCGGTCAAAGGGCCACAGGCGCGCCTCCAGGCGTGGGACTACACCCAGGCGACGCCGCATATGGACTTTGTGGCGGGGCATGCGCCGCAGAGTACCGCATCGGGCGATACCATTCAGGTGCTCGTGACCAAGGAGATGGCCAACGACGCTGGGCTAAAGGTGGGTAGCCAGATCGTTCTCTGGCAGTATGGCTTGCACGAGGACCAGATCACCGGGCAAGTGGTCGGCATCTGGCAGCCCAAAGAGGTCACCGACCCCTACTGGAACGATGCCCTCTTCAATGCGGGCGGTACCGTGAGCGCGCCGAAGCAGTATCCGGTGCTCATCACCGACGATGACTTCTATCGCACGCTCAGCGCCTTCTCTGGCATGGGCGCTACGCAGAACTGGATTTTCCGCACGAACACGACAGCGATCAATGCCGGGAATATGGACGCGGCGGCCACGAATATCAAGCAGTTCCGCTCGCGTCTGAGCGGCGACGCACAGCCAATTAGCGGCGTGACGGGCGTCGGAGCGATCAGCAGCCTCGACAAGATCATCAGCGGGCTGCAAGGGCAGGAGAACCTGCTGGCGCTGCCACTCTATGTGGTGGTGGCGCAGGTCGTTGGCCTTGCCCTGCTCTTCGTCGTCGCGATGGCGGGCCTGCTGATCGAGGGGCAGGGGCAGGAGATCGCTACTCTCAAGAGTCGCGGCGCCAGTGGTACGCAACTACTCGGCGTCTTCATCACCCAGGCCGTCCTGCTCGCGCTGCTCTCGGCGGTCGTCGGCGCCTTCCTCGCCGCCCTGCTGGCGGTCGCGCTGGTCCAGGCGTTTGTTCCCAGCAGCGCGCTGGCCAGCCTGCCGGTCGGCTCGGTCTATCTGGCGAAGCTGGCCTCGCCGGGCAGCGTAATCGGCCCGGCCCTGCTGGGTGGGCTGCTAGGGGTGGGGGCGATCACGTTCTCGGCTCTGCAGATGGCGCGCATGGACGTGCTGGCCTTCCGCCGCGAGCAGGGACGCCAGTCGCAGCAACCCTTCTGGGCGCGCTACTACCTCGACCTGATCTTTGCGGCGCTCTGCCTCGTCGGCTATCTGGAACTGGGGCAATTCGGCGCGACGAGCGTGCGCGCGCAACTGCCCGGCGGCGCGTCGAGTCCGCTGCTGCTCGTCTCCCCGGCGCTGCTGCTGCTGGCAGGCGCGCTCGTGACGCTGCGGCTGGCGCCGTTGGCGGCGGCGCTGGGCGAGCGCATCGCGGCGCGTGGGCGTGGCTTCAGCGCGATGCTGGCCTTCGCGCAGGTTGAGCGCACACCAGCGAAGTATCTGCGCATGACGCTGCTGCTGACACTGGCGGTCGGGCTGGGCATCTTCGCCATCTCCTATAACGCCTCCTTGCAGCGCAATGTCAGCGACAACGCCAGCTACACGGTTGGCTCCTCACTGCGCCTGACCCAGCACTTTGCCGAGGCGCAGGGCTTCTCGAACAAGATCGAGAGCGCCTATCAGGCGCAGCCGGGGGTGCGTACGATCTCGCCGGTCTATCGCACCGTCGCCACGACGACTGCGGATCAAGGCTCATCCGCGCTCAGCATGCTCGTGGTTGACCCTGCCACCTTCACGCAGGTGGTCAATCCTGTCTCATGGCGCTCGGACTACGGCAGCGAGTCGCTGCCACAACTGATGCAGGGCATCCAGAGCAACACCTCGGCGCAGTCGGGCGTTGGCACACCGATCTGGGCGATTGTCAGTCAGAGCTTCGCCCAGCAGAATTCGCTCAGCGTGGGCGCCAAGTTCGCGCTGACCCTGGCCGAGAATACCTTTGGCTCCAATAACTTCGTCGTCGGCGCGATTGTCTCCGACTTTCCCACGCTCTACCCGCAGCAATACCCCGATGGCTTTATTGTCGTCGGCCAACAGAGCTTCGATCAGGCGATCAAGGCCGCCAATCCGGGCGCTGGCATTGTGCTGGGGCCAAATGAGTTCTGGGTGCTGACCGATGGCAATGCCGCGCATGAGGCCGCGTTCACGCACTACGTCGGCGAGCATCCAGAGCTGGACACCGACACGACGCTAAGCTTGCGCGACACGCTGGCGACGGCGCAAGCCAACCCGGTCGGCTCCGGCATGCGCGGCCTGCTGCTGATTGGCGCGATCATGGCGGCGCTGCTCGCGGTGCTTGGCGCGATCATCCAGTCGGCGCTCGCCGCGCGCCAGCGCGCGACCCAGTTCGCGGTGCTGCGCACGCTGGGCGTAGGCAATCGCGAATTGACGCAGATTCTGCTCAGCGAGCAGAGTGTCGTCTACGTCTTTGGCCTGGTTGGCGGCACGGCGCTGGGCGCGCTGCTGGTGACGGCGACCCTGCCGTTCCTGCAGTTCAGCGACCGCCCGGTGGACCCAGCGTTGCTTGGCACGCCGCCCTACGTGCTCGTCACCGACCCACGCGCGTTGGGCGTCTTCTATCTGGCGCTGCTGCTGGCCTTCGTGGTCGCGCTGCTGATCGCCGCGCGCTATGCCGCGACGGTTGGGCTGGGCCGCGCGCTGCGCCTGGGCGAAGATTAGCGTTGCAGCGCAGTGGAAAGCCCCTCTCCTGGTGGGAGAGGGGTTGGGGTGAGGGTTGAGCCAGTACACGCATTGGCGAGCGATACGGCGAACACAGAGAGGATCGAGCCCAGTGGCGGAAGTCTTAGTTGAGAGCCATAACCTTGTCAAGATCTACCGCAGCCACGATCTGGAGGTCGTCGCGCTGCAAGGGCTGGACCTGCGCGTGCCACAGGGCGAGATGCTGGCGCTGGTCGGGCCATCGGGCGCGGGAAAGAGCACGCTGCTCAACATCCTCGGCGGCCTGGATGATCCCAGCGCGGGACGCTGCGAGGTGGCAGGCGTGGACCTCACCCATCTAAGCCGACGCGAGCGGCTACTTTATCGGCGGCGCATCGTCGGCCATGTGTGGCAGCAGACCAGTCGCAATCTGCTCAGCGACCTGACACTGCTCGACAACGTGATGACGCCGATGCTGCTGGCGGGCTATCCTGCGGGCAAGCGGCGCGCCCGCGCGACCGAACTGCTGCGGCTGGTGGGGCTGGGTGACCGGCTCGATCACAAGCCAGAGCGGCTCTCCGGCGGCGAGCAGCAGCGTGGCGCGCTGGCGGTGGCGCTGGCGAATGAGCCGCCACTGCTGCTCGCCGATGAGCCAACCGGCGAGTTGGATAGCGCCACGGCGGCGGAGGCGCTGAGTCTCTTGCGCAGCCTGAACGCGGAGCTAGGGCTGACAACCATCGTCGTCACGCACGACCCACATGTCGCAGAGGCGATGGACCGCTCGGTGGCGATTCGCGATGGACGCACCAGCACAGAAGTCGTGCATGACGAGGCGGCGGAGGAGACGGTCATCATTGACGGCGTCGGGCGCTTGCAGATTCCACGGCCCGCCCTCGACGCAATCAACTTCGGTGGACGCGCACGCGTGCATCTGGCGGGCGATCATGTCGAACTCTGGCCCGCGAATACCTTCAACGAGCGCGCCGCCGAGACGCGCGGAACGAGCGGAACGAGCGAGCAGCGCCGCAACTAACGCTCCCTTGGCGTTCGCTGAGCCACCTGCCGAGGGAATTGACGAGGCCGGTCAACTGTGGCATTGTCGTAGTGACAGGGACCACGCGCTGTGCCGTGCGCTGTGCGCGGCGGTCTCCCTAGGTTCGTAGCGCCGCGTCCACTACCACATTCCGGCGCTGCTCACATGTCCTACGGCAGCCACTCGCTCAAAAGACAGGCCTCATTCATGCGACATCGCTCTGTTCCGCTTCCGCACGCGCTCGCTGTACTCTCGTTCTTCGCGTTGCTCGCCATCGCGCTCTCTGGCTGTGGCGCGCTCCAGGCCATCGGCTCCTCGAACACCAACTATTTCCCAACCAATCTGCCGCGCTCGACGCCCAGCGCCCAGACATTTCAAGGCTGCCCACCGCAGGGGCAGGGCGGCGATCCGGCGCTCAACACCCTCTACAATCGCCAGGATGACTCGCCTCCCAACGGCTACCGCGTGACCGACATCAGCACGGTGATGGCGTTGCCCACCACGCCGCAGGTCGAGGGCCACGACCGCAGCGCGTGGTCGAGCGCCAACGCCAAGCGCGTCGCGCTCTATGAGGGCGCAGGCGTGCGCATCACTGGCTGGGTGGTGGCTGTGCGCAAGGGCGGACCGACCGCCGCCAACTGCGACTCAGACACCAATCGCGACTGGTATCTGTGGATCGGGACAGGCGCGGGCGATGCGCTGAGCACGACGATGGTGGTCACGGTGACACCACCCATCCAGAAGACGCGCCCCGGCTGGACGGACTACACGATGCGTCGGCTGGTGGGGCAGGTTGTGCGCGTGAGCGGCTGGCTGGTCTATGACCAGGAGCCGCCGCCATTCGTCGGCCCTAACCGCACGACCGCCTGGGAAATTCAGCCCGTCATGCACCTGGAGACGTTGTATCAGAACCAGTGGATCAATCTCGATCTGATCCCCTATGGCTCGCGGGTCACTGGCACACCCTCCGCCGCCACGCCCGCGACCAGCCCTGCGACCAGCACGCCCGGCGTGTGAGCATCGGCAGCGGACGTGAACGTCAGCCATACACACAAAAGCGGCAGCCCTTGTGGCTGCCGCTATGAGATGGTGCCAAGGGGCGGGATCGAACCGCCGACGCCAGCATTTTCAGTGCTGTGCTCTACCGACTGAGCTACCTTGGCGTGCGCTGACGCAGGGTCAGCGGGTGTTAGTGTACCATTGGGCGAGCGGCGCTGTCAACGAGGATTTTTGGCTGGGGTTCTACCAAAAGCCGGAGGCTAGCAGCGGGGCCAGCGGTTAAAACCGCGCCTGAAGGGCCTCCAGCCCACGAGGTCCGCCTCCGCGGACCCCCATCCGGATCCGGGGTCTGGTGGTGGCCCGCAGGCCACCTTCAGGCGCGGTTTCAACCGCTGGCTGCCCTATTATAGCGTTTGGCTGATGAAGAAACGCCACATCCAGAGCAGCAGCAGCGCCAGGGTCGCGCCCAGCGTGATGGCCTGCGTGGTGAGCGCCGCCAGGCTCGATTGATAGGTGGGGCTGGGGTGGGCTGCCAGGCGTAGCGACCCCAGCAGCAGATGCAGCGCCTCATCTTCGGGGGCGAGGTCGCTCATGCGCTGTATCCCTGCCACGCTCTGCGAGACCAGCGGGGCAATGTCTGGCGTCGCACGCAGCGCCGGGAGGACTCCGGGCTGAGTCAGATACCAGGTGGTGTAGGCCGGGTTGATCGCATGGGCGCGTGTGACCAACTCTGCGGCTTGCGTTATATCAGCGGTTGAGGCGGCGGATTCGAGCAGGTAGATGGCGACCAGCGCTGGCTCAGGGGTGGTGACGCGCCGCAGACGAGTCAGCGTGGCGCCAAGCTGGCGGGTGAGACCGAGCGCGCGCAGAGCGCGGCAGAGCGCGCTCAGGCAGGCGGCGTGATGCTCGCGGCGCACGTATGGTGCGAGCGCCTGAATATCAGACAGGCTCACCCGCGCCAGCGCCTCGGCCTCTGCGGGCAGGCCGCGCGCCAGCATCGCCTCGGCCAGCGTCGCATTGGCCCGCACCGAGCGCTCGGAGGTCAGATGACTCGCTAGACGCGCGGCTTCGATGGCCAGCTCGTAGCGGTTGAGCCGCACGAGCGCGACAGAGCAGTTGGCGATGGTCTGTGGATCGGGCGAGGCCTCCATCGCCACAATCGCGGCTGCCAGCGCCTCGTCGTAGCGCCCCAGCCCCAGCAGCGCCGTCACCCGGCGATTGAGCCAGACGAGCCGCCGCCGCCCAACCCAGGCGCCCGTCCCCGTGACCGCCAGCGATTGATCGCACATCGCCAGCGCCTCGGCGTAGCGCCCGCGCTGCGCCAGCGTGTCGGCGCGTGCGGCGGGCGAGAGCCAGCGCGCCACCCGCAGCAATGCCAGCCACAACGCGACGCCCAGCAGCGGCGCGCCACTCAGCGGCGTATCGAGCGCGATGGAGATGAGTATCGGCGCCAACGCCAGCCCCACCCAGGAGAGCGCCGCCACTCTGGTGAAGAGGCCGCTGCCATCAGTCACGACGAGGCGTGTGACAGGCGCAGTGACACGCAGCGTGCGGCCGCCGATGGGCGTGACGCCTGCATCTGCGCGCTCCGCATTCCCCTCGAATGGACGAGCCATCGGCGCCAGCCTCCAATTGTTAGACGCGGTTTAGACGTGGTTTAGACGTGGTCTTGCGCGGCCATCTGCTCCAGCGCCTCAGGCGCAGCTGCGGGCGGCGTTGCGACCGACCGGCGTGAGCGTAGCGGCCCAGCGCTCAGGATAGCGCGCAATGTGAAAGAGAGCAAGAGGATATTGCGAATCGCCACGACTGGCATAAAGGCCCAGTCATACGTCACCGTCTGGATGGGGTTGCGCAAGCCGTAGAGATACGGGAAGATCAGCGTGGTCAGCGCGCAGATCAGCAGCCAGAGGCCATCGAAGCCAAAGACCTCGGCGACGAAGGGCGTGATCCAGATGAGGTACTGCGGGCTGAAAATCTTGTTGGCGACGACCACCACCCCCAGCACGGCCAGGAAGGCCTGCGCCAGGCTCAGCCGTCCCCGCGCGAACCGCCAGTAGGCCCAGAGGCAGCCCACCGCGAGCGCCAGCGTGGAGAGCGGCTTGAGCGCGACATCGAGCGGACCGACGTAGTTGAGCGAGACGAACGAGAAGTCCGGATGGGCGGGTATGCCGACGATGGAGCCAAGCCAGAGCAGTGTCGCCGGGGTAGATTCGACCTGCAACGGGCGCGCGCCAGCATAGGTGAACTCGGCCAGCGCGCCAGAGGGGTTGAGCACGAAGGCGAGCGCGAATCCCAGACCGACCGCGCCGAGGAACAGCGCCGCGCCCTCGGCTGTGCGCCAGGTAGCCGGGGAGCGCAGCCAGCCGAACCAGCTACGCGCCCTGCGCAGCTGCGCCGCGCCTGCCGCCGAATGCGCCGATTGCGCCACGCCTTCCACTGGCTGCGCCGTAGCATGCAGCGTCTGCCACTGCGCGATCAGCGGCAGCGGCGCGAGGAAAATGGGGTAGAGCTTGAGCAGCACACCCAGCGCCAGCAGCAGATAGGCGCCTGCGAAGTGGCGGCGCTGCGTGGCCCAGAGCGCCACCAGCGTGACGAGCGCGGGGAAGATGTCGAAGCGGGCGACGAGTGTGGCAGCCGCGCCAATGATGAGGTAGACGGCGTAGGCGATGGCGCGCTTGCGGTCGGAGAAGCGCAGGTAGCCCAGGTAGCCCAGAATCACGGCGGCGGCGGCCCACCAGCTAAAGACCGACTCAAACGCGGGCAACGGCGGCAGCAGCGTCAGCGAGAACGGCAGAATCGCCAGCGGTGGATACTCCGTCGGCAGCGCGGTGAAGATCGGGTGGCCCGTCCAGAAGTTCAGCGCATAGGTGTGATACTCGACGACATCGCCATTGGGCAGGCGCGCGGTCGCGACGACGGCGCTGCGCATCGCCACCAGCGCCAGCGCCAGCAGACCAACCTCCGCGAGACGGGCGAGCCAGCGAAGCCAGTGGATGCGGCCCAGGTGGTGTGGCGCTCCCTCGCTCGCTCGCATCTCACGCTCCTGCACTGCCGCTGGCCCGCTAGCCTGCCACGCATGGCGCCATCAGCGCGCCGCTTCTCGACCTCGTGTCAGTGTATCACGGCGGCCCAGGCGCGATAAGCCGCTGCGCTGGCGGATGGCTGCCAGTAGGGGGCAGGGCAGGGGCAGCCAGCGAATGAATTCGCGCCTGAAGGGCCTTGCGGCCCACAAGACCCGCCTACGCGGGTCCGAAGACTCCGGACGTGGACCTGCGCAGGCAGGTCTTGTGGCGACCGCAGTCGCCTTCAGGCGTGGTTTTAACGGCTGGCCCCGCTGACCCGCTGCGGCTGAGGCCAGCCCACACGCCGCTACGCTTGACGCAAGCGGCGCGCTGGACGTAGGCTCATGGTATGCGATTGAGCTTTTCGACGGGAACGTTCTATCATCGGTCCCTGGACTATAGCTTGCGGCTGGCGCGTGATCTCGGCTTCGATGGCGTGGAGCTTGCCATCGGGCCAGAGGCGCTCTACCTCGGCGTGGCGCCGCTGCGGCGCGCGATTGAGCAGGTGGGGCTGCCCGTGCTGAGCGTCCACCCGCCATTTCTGCGGCTGCCGGGGTGGCCGCGCTGGCCCTCGCAGCGCCTGCCGCGCCTGATGACGCTGGCGCGTGAGTTGGGCGCTGAGCTTGGCATCACACACACGATGAACTTCTACGACCCCGACTCCGCGCGCAACGCCCATTTCAGCCAGGCGATCCACATGGGGCTGGCGGCTGGTGGCGGCCAGGTGGCGCTGACCATCGAGAACAGCCAGTACAACCGACGCAGGCGCATGGCCTACCTCGATCATCTGCGTCGCCTGGTCAACTACGCCCAGACGCGCGGCTGCGGCATCACCTTCGACACCTGCCACGCGGGCGCTTGCCACGAAGACCTCCTGCGCGACTACGACCTCGTGCGGCCACTGCTGCGCAACGTCCATCTCAACGATCTCGTCTGGCGCAACGGCCAGCCGCGCACACACACCATTCCTGGCGAGGGCGCGCTACCGCTGCGGGAACTGCTGGCGCAGATGGCGCGCGACGAGTATGCCGGGCTGGTGACAGTGGAACTGCACCCGCGCGAGGTAGGGCTGCTCAGTCGCACGCGCGCCGAGCAGGCGCTGGGCCGCTCGCTCGCCTTCATGCGCGCCGCCATCGCCGAGGCGGCCCCGACGGCTTCCACTCCGAGCAGCGAGCAGCAGACCATCGAGCAGGTGTGAAGGCCGCTGGTGGCCTGGGTCGTTGGCGTTGCGCCGCGCGACCTCACCCCCGGCCCCTCTCCCGCGAGGAGAGGGGAGCAGGATTACCGGATGCGCTCCGGCCAGGTGTAGACGTTACAGCTCTCGCCGCGCAGGAAGCCGACCAGCGTGATGCCGCCGGAGCGCGCCAGGTCAATCGCCAGGCTGGAGGGCGCCGAGACAGCGGCGATGATGGGGATGCGCGCCACCAGCGCCTTGAGCGTGATCTCATACGAGAGCCGCCCGCTCACCAGCAGCGTGCGGGCGTGCAGCGGCGTCTCTCTGGCCAGCAGCGCGTGTCCCACCAGCTTATCCACCGCGTTGTGGCGCCCGATGTCCTCACGCGCCGCGATCAGCCGACCTGCGCCGTCGAAGAGCGCTGCGCCATGCAACCCGCCCGTCGCGCCGAAGACCCGCTGCTCGGCGAGGAGCTGATCGGGCAGGCAATAGAGCGTGGCGGGCGCGACGCTGAAGCCATCGAGCGCGACGGGCGGTAGCAGCGCGCATGCCGCCTCAACGGTGTTCTTGCCGCAGACGCCACAACTGGAGTTGACGGCGAACTGGCGCGAATAGCCCGCCGCGCGCATACGCTGGCCGAGGTCTACCCCGGCGGCGCAGCGCGCCTGGATGATGTTTGGCGAGGGTAGGCCGTCGTCGTCCAGGCCAGGCTGCAAGGCGACGATCTCATCGGCCCGCATAATCAACCCCTCGCTCAGCAGAAAACCCATCGCCAACTCATCGTCGTGGCCGGGCGTCCGCATGATGACGGCGACCGTCTCAGGAGCGTGCGCCGCGCCGTCTGCGCCATCTGGCTCGCCAGAAAGCGCGCGAATCTCCAGCGGCTCCTCGGCGACGAGTTCATCGCTCGTCTCATCGCTCGTCGCGCCGCGCCAGCGAATGACACCGCTCGTCACCTGGGCCAGCGGATTGGCGACGGAGCGCACGGCGCCGCTCAGCGCGCCGTTCGGCGTGTCGTGCGGCGCATGACTCGTCGCATTGCTCATGAGTCGCCTCCCTCCGCATTGCCATCGCAGATCGCTATCGCTGCCGAGACGCGCATGGCGTTGGCGCCGCAGGCCGCGCAGGTCGGCGGGAAGATGGCGCGCTCGATCAACACGGTCACGCTGTCAATCATCCGCTCAATCGGCAGATCATCATCGCGACGCGAGCCGAGGCTATCGAGCAGCGAGAAGAGGGCGAGCGCCGTTCCCTCAATGTCGAGGTCAGGCCAGACCCCACCGCTCTCGCGCGCGGCGCGCAGTCGCTCCTCGATCAGATTGAGCGCATAGCGGCGCACGGTGGCCTGGTAGGGCGCTAACTCCGGCTCCAGCGACATCAGTTGCTGCCAGACAACGCGCAATCCCGGTCGCTGGTCGCCCGCCAGCACGCTGGTGATGGCATCGTGAATTGTGGCGTGGTGGTCGCCGTGGGCCAGGTCCATCTGGGCGAGACGCACATGGGTGAAGATGTCGGAGAGTCGCAGCAGCGTCAACGCCAGCAAGATTTGCCGCTTGTTGCGGAAGTAGTTGTAGAACGTGCCGACACTGACCCCGGCGGCCAGCGCAATGTCATCGGCGGTGGTCGCGGCATAGCCCCGCGCGACAAAGAGCGCCTCAGCCGATTTCAGCAACTCGGCGCGCTTCTCGCGGCTGCGCGCCTGGCGTGGCGCACGCGGCAGCTCCTCCAGCGCAGGATACAGCGCTGCCTGGAGCGCACTCAGGTCGAGCGCGTCGGCCTGGGCGGGTGCGTCATCTTGCTCCACCGTCGCATCGGCGCCATCGCTGCGTCGCCGTGAGGATGACATGGCCATCGAGCGATTCTCCACGATTGACTGAGCGAGATCTGCTGAGCGGTTCGTCACGGCGTCGGCGCGTGACCCCGGCTCCTGGACTCCATAGTATGACGCAAACCCGCAATCCGCCAGCCAGAGGGAACGCGAAAGCTGGCTAGCAGGTTGAAACCGCGCCTGGAGGACGGTAAACCGCCTGATATGGTTCGTCGCTTCACGATGCTCGCTAGCCGACGGGCATGGTCAGGCGGCGCTCGACAAACTGGGTGACATGCAGCAGGGCGTCGCGCTCGAATGGCTTGGGCAACATCTGCGCGCCAAGTTGACGCAGCAGGTCAGAGAAGGCGGGCGGAAAGTGCGCCGCCATGCTGGAGATGGCGACGTAGGCGAAACGCGGCGCGGTCAGCCCTTCCTCGGCGGCGCGGCGTAGCGTCTCGAAGCCATCGAGTCGGGGCATCTGGTAGTCCAGCAGCACAATCATTGGCGCGGGGCCTGCGCGCAGCGCGTCCAGCGCCTCCAGGCCGTCGGCGGCTTCGCGGGTCTCGTACCCCGCCTCGGTGAGCCACCCGCGCAGAGTCATCCGAACGGTAGCGCTGTCATCGACGATGAGGACGGGTATCATGCCTGCTCACTTTCTCATGGCGCGCATTCGGCTGCGCTACGCTGCCGCTATGATACCTGAGGATGGGCAAGCAGGCGATAGGTATGGGACTCTCCGGCCAGTGAGACGTGTGCGGGGGTGAGGGGCGCGGCATTGAAAGGCCGGCGCACGGTGTGCGGGGCATACAGGCCCTTTGGCGTGCCGCCACAGGCGCCATGCGCCCTTCCTCGGCCTTCAGGTCGGCGTCGGCGTGCGTCGGCCTTTCAAGGCTGCGAGCGCTAGCGTTGGGAGGAAGCTTGCTCACCAGCGTTGCTCAGGCGGGAAACCAGGCGCTCAGGCCGGCGTCGAGCGCGGTGGCCAGCTCGTTCTGCTGCTGGGTAAAGAAGTGGTCGGCGCCGGGGACGATGGTGAGGCGCTTCGGCTCTGGCAGGCGGACGAACCACTGCTCCAGCGCGGCGCGCGGGCCGTACTGGTCGAGCGCGCCTTGCACGATCAGCTTGGGCTTGACGCAGCCCGCCAGATCATCGGCATGCAGCAGCGAGACGGGCGCGCCTGCGGC
This sequence comes from Ktedonobacterales bacterium, assembly GCA_025936795.1. Lineage (GTDB taxonomy): Bacteria > Chloroflexota > Ktedonobacteria > Ktedonobacterales > JADMIN01 > JAKAIY01. The sequence continues at coordinate 26,624 of JAICSR010000006.1, forward strand.
GATCAGATGGGTGACGCGCGGGTCAGCGCAGCCGACTGGCAGTCCCACCCATGCGCCAAACGAGAAGCCCGCCAGCAGCAGCGGCGCGCCAGGATACCGCGCCGCCAGCGCATCGAGCGCGGCGCGCACATCCTCGGCCTCGCCGCGCCCCTCATCATACGCGCCAGTGCTGCGCCCGACGCCGCGAAAATTGAAACGCAGCGCCGGGATGTGATGCTCCACCAGCGCCGCGGCCAGCCGAAAGACCACTTTATTGTGCATCGTGCCACCAAACTGCGGGTGTGGATGGCAGACGACGGCGGCCATTGTCGGCAGCGCAGCCCCGTTGGCGTCGGCATCGCCCGCATCCCCAGCGCTGGCGGCCACGCCGTCGGGCAGCCGCAGCAGCCCTTCGAGGATGCCGTGCGACGCGGGGATGTCGGTCTGGATCAGTTGAGCCATGCGCAAGCTACTCCCCCACCAGCAGCAGGTGATAGCGATTCTTGCCCACCCGCAGCAGCAGCGCCCGCCCAAACAGCGCCTGCTCGCGCGTGATGGGACGCTCTGGGTCGCTCCAGCGCTCGTCATTGACGTAGAGGCCGCCCTGCTGGATCAGCCGCCGCGCGGCGCCTTTCGAGGGCTGCGCGCCCGTCAGCACCAGCGCATCGAGCGGCGAGAGGCCCGCCGCCAGCGCCGAGGCCGCGAAGATGGTGGTGGGGACGGCCTGCGCGAGATAGGGCAGATTCGCCTCCGCCAGACTCGCCACGCCGCCGCCAAAGAGCGCATCCGAGGCGGCGGCGACGCCATCGGCCACCGCCTGCCCATGCACGAGCCGCGTGATCTCCCATGCCAGCGTGCGCTGCGCCACACGGCTGGCGGGCTGCTCGGCCTGCGCGGCCTCCAGCGCGGCGATCTCAGCCAGCGAGAGGAAGGTGAAGACCTTGAGGTAGTGGCCCACATCGCGGTCGTCGGTATTGATCCAGTACTGATACATCTCGTAGGGCGTGGTCATCGCTGGATCGAGGAAGAGCGCGCCGCTCTCGGTCTTGCCCAGCTTGGCGCCGCTGGCCGAGGTGACGAGCGGAGCCGTGAGCGCGTGGGCATGCGCCTCGCGCGTCTTGCGAATCAGCTCGACGCCAGCCGTGAGGTTGCCCCACTGGTCGTTGCCGCCGACCTGCACAGTGCAGCCCATCACGTCAAAGAGATGCAGGAAGTCCGCCGCCTGGAGGATCATGTAGCTGAACTCGGCGTAGGAGATACCATGCTCGCGGCTCTCGATGCGGGTCTTGACCGATTCCTTGGCCATCATGTGGTTGATGGTGAAGTGCTTGCCGATGTCGCGCAAGTACTCGATCAGCGTCATCTTGCCGAGCCAGTCAACATTGTTGACCATGACAGCGGCGTTCTCGCCCTCGAAGTCGAGGTAGCCGGAGAGCTGCTGGCGCACCCGCTCGGCGTTGTCGCGCACCTGCTCCAGCGTCAGCATCTGCCGCTCATCGGACTTGAAGCTGGGGTCGCCGATCATGCCGGTGCCACCGCCGACCAGCAGGATGGGCTGATGCCCCGCGCGCTGGAAGTGCGCCAGCAGGATGATCGGCACGACATTGCCGATTTGCAGGCTGGGGCGGGTCGGGTCGAAGCCACAATAGACCGTCAGCCGCTCCCGGTTGGCCAGTTCTTCGAGGCCGCTCTCGGTGATCTGGCTGATGAGACCACGCTCGCGCAGCGTGGCGATCACATTGGTCGTTGGCTTGGCTTCACCTGCCATATCCGCTTCACACCCTCACGCTCTGCCGCTGCGGCTGACCACGCTTCCACTAAGCGCGGTCGCAGCCACCTCCATTGTACGACGCCGAGAGAGCGCGGCGCCGTGCGCCAAGCTCTCGGCCTTGAAAGGCCGGAGCACGCGGACGCAGCATAAATGCTGGATACGCTCTCGGCCATAAATGGCCGGAGCTCGTGGGCGCGGCCTGAAGGCCTGGACGCGGCGCACGCCGCCAGCAGCGCCGAACAGTATGGGCATTTATGCCCCGTCGCGCTGTGCGCCGGCATTTCAAGGCCGCGCCTGTCCCTCCACCCCCTTCCATCGCTATGCTACACTGGCCATGCGCTCCAGGGCAGGCGTGGCTGGCAGGGCGGCGCGGCGATTGGGGCGTGTGAGCGCGCAGCGAGCGAGGTGGCAGGATGCAGGCGTGGGCGCAGATGCGCGCAGCCGTGACGAAGCAGCCCAAGCCGATGCTGGGCTGGCGGCGCTGGCTGTGGCCGCGTGGCGTGGCCGCGCTGGCGGCGCTCTTCGTCGCACTGCTGCTGCTCGATGCGCTGCTCTACCAGATCACCCTGCCCATCGCCATCAGCAGCGACGGCGGGCGCCTGACCATCGCAGTGGATGGCGCCGCCACGCAACGGCTGCCGATCAGCGGGCGCATCGTCTCCGTCGCCATCCCGCCGCGCGACCCGCTGATTCACGAGTATCAGCTCGATGGCACAGATAGCACGAACAACTTCACCCTCGATCCCACCTACCTCCAGAGCATCGCCGCCACCCCCTACTACCGCTTCTACGCCTGGATGCGCGACCTCGACGGCCTCAGCCGTTGGCGCGACCTCTGCGCGAACGTCGGAGCCACTGCTGACGCCAGCGATACGAGCGCCTGTATCGCCGAGCCACCGCTCAGCGGCGCGCAACTGCTGATTCCGGCGGGCGCGACCCAGCGGATCAGCGTGCGCTTGCAGCGGCCAGAGACGCCCGTCTCGCTTGCGCTGACGATGAGCGATGGCAGCGTCGTCACGGTGACGCTCGACCGCAACGACCACGCCGTCAGCGTCAGCCGCGCCGTGGCCGGGCAGCCCAGGGCAGTCGTCGCGCGGACCTTCTTCCCCACCGACGCGGCGCCCTTCGCCGCCATGACTGCGGACTTCCTCGTGCGGCTGGCGCTCTGGGCGCTGGCGCTGCTGGGACTGATCTGCGGCGGTGAATGGCTGGTGGGCCTGCTGCTCGGCGCGCTGCGTCTCAGTCCAGCGGATGACCTCGCCACAGCGGATGGCCTCGCCACAGGCGCCATGCTCGGCGTCACAGTGGAGGATGCAGCGGAGGGGGCGGCGCGCCCTCACCCCCGGCCCCTCTCCCAGAGGGCGAGGGGAGTCGCTAGCTTTATTGACGCGGGCTGGCGCGGGCTGACGGCGGCGATTCATCCCATCGGGCTGCTGGCGCTGGCGGCGTCGTTCATCTTCGTCGTCTGGATCGCCCTCGCGCAATATCATGCTCAGCCACACATCTACGACGCCAGCGCCTACCTCTTTGGCGCAAAGACCTTCGCTGCGGGACGCCTCTTCGCGCCTGTGCCCGCCGCCGTGGATCGCTTTCCCGGCCCCTTCATGCTCGTGCGCGATGGCAAGTGGTTCACGCAATATGAGCCGGGCGCGCCGCTGACCCTGGCGCTGGGCGTGGCGCTGGGGGCGCCGTGGCTGGTCGAGCCGCTGTTGGGAACGCTGGCGCTGCTCGGCATCGGGCTGATCGCGCGGCGGTTCTATGATCGGCGTGTGGCGACGCTGGCCGTGCTGCTGGGCGTCGTCTCGCCCTTCTACAGCTACCTCGCCGCCAGCTATCTCAGCCACACCATCGCGCTGTTCTATCTGGTCTGGGGCTTCTGGGCGCTGCTACGCGCGCTCGACGCCGACCGACGCGGCGCGGCCTGGTATCTGCCGCTGGCCGGGCTACTCTGGCTGATGGCGCTGCTGACGCGCGACACCAGCGCCATCTTCGCGGCGGTGGCGACGGCGGGCGCGCTCTGGCTCGCCTGGCGCGGCGGCTCGCCCACGCTGCGCCTGGCGCTAAGTGGGATGGATCGGCGACGCTGGCTCGCGCCGGGGCTGGCGCTACTCGGTGTCGGCGCGCTTGGCCTGGTTGTCGCCCTCGGCTACAACGCCGCGCTGACTGGCAGCCCGCTGCTCACCCCGCGCCAGCTCTTCTTCCCTGGCGATCACTACGGCTTCGGCAAGGGGGTCGGCTTCTATGGCCAGCACACGCTGGCCGCTGGCTTTGTCACCGTGGATGAACTGCTCGCCAGCCTCGCCATCAATCTCTACGGCTGGCCATTTTACCTGACGCTGGCGTTCCTGCTGATTCCCTTCCTCACGCGCCGCGCACGCGCCGCCGATGTCGTGATGCTGCTTGGCGCGGCGGCAATGACCTTCGCCTTCATCGGCTTCTACTACCATGGCATCTATCTCGGCCCGCGCTATCTCTTCGAGGCGCTGCCCTTCTTCCTGATCCTCACGGCGCGTGGGCTGGTGACGCTGGCCGAGGCGGGCCTCGCCGCCCGCGCGCATGGCGTCGCGCGTGGCGTCGCGCTGGCTGAGACGCGGCTGGCGGCGCCTGCGTCCTCCGCGTCCTCCGCGTCCTCCGCCCCTGCTGCCCCAATCGCGCGTGGCGCACACTGGTCGGCTGGCGTCTCGCTGACGGGCGCGCTGGGCGTCGCGCTGCTGGCCTGCCTCTTCGGCTACTTCTTGCCACGCCAGCTTGCGCTGCATACCGACTTCACAGGCATGGACGCCGGACGCGCCATCCAGATGAGCGCGCTCGACCACCCGCCGCTGCATCACGCGCTGGTCGTCACCAGCGACAGCCAGCTCTATGGCTACACGCTCTTCGGGCTGAATGATCCGCTGCTGCGTGGCAATGTGATTTACGCCGAGGCCACCAGCGCCGCCGATCTCACCGAGCTACATCGCGCCTTCCCCGACCGCAGCATCTACGCGCTGATCGTCGACGCCGATGGGGCGATCCACTTCATCCCGCTTGACAACAGCATCGAGAGCGGCGCGGCGCCATGACGAGGGATGCGCCGCTGGCCTTGAAAAGGCCGGAGGACGCCGACGCGGCCTGAAGGCCGATTTCAGCGACGCGCAAGCGGGCATTTCTGCCCAATCGCTCTGTACGTCGGCCTTTCAATGCCGCGACCGTGCGATGTAGAACCGCGACCATGCTCTTGATGGCCGCGACCCCATGGCGAATGGAGGGAGACGCCGATGCGCATGACCGCAGAACCGCAAGGCCTCATCACGCGGCGCTACAGCATCATGGCTGAGGGCGCGCCGGTCGCCGATCTCAGCTTTCCAGCGTTCGGCCCCTCCACCGTCTCGCCGATTGGCGGGCAGGCGTATCGCTTGCGGCGCGCGGGCGTGCTGCGCGAGCGCTTCACGCTGGAGCCTGCCGTCGCGGGCGCGCTAGCCATCGCCAGCGCCACACAACGCGACCCACTACGGCGCGAGTTTGCGGTCGAGGTGGGCGCGCGTCGCCTGAGCCTGCGCTCCGCGTCGCTCTTGCGCAGCGACTATCTGCTGCTGGATGGCGCGCAGACCATCGGCGCGCTACACTCGACAGGCGCGTTGCGGCAGGGCATCGAGGCCGACCTGCCCGACGAGCTGTCGCTGGAGGCGCGTGTCTTCATCCTCTGGGTTGTCCTGCTGCTCTGGCGGGGCCGACGGGTCACGCGCGCCAGCGCGGGCGAGTGACGCGGAATCCGGAAGGCCCCTCTCCCACCGCAGTGGGGGAGGGGTTGG
>JAICSR010000034.1 GCA_025936795.1 Ktedonobacterales bacterium
CGCCACGCGCCAGCAGTTTCGCGCCGATGACACGCTGCACGTGGACGGCGCCACGACGCTGACCGCGCTGGGACCACCCCAGACGCTCTATCCGCCGAATGAGGGCGACACCACCGCCAGCGATGACGCCATCTTACGGCTGGAGACACCCGGGCTGCGTGTGTTGCTGCTCGGCGCAGCGGACGCCTATGCGCTCGATGCGCTGGCTGGCGCTGGCGAACCGCTGGACAGCGATGTGGTGGTGGTGGCCGTCGCGCGTGGGGCGCCGCTCGACCTCAGTGGGCCGCTGGGCGACGTGCTACGACTGGCGCATCCGCGCGCGATCATCGTCACCGACTCGCCCGCGCCAGTGATACACCGCAAAGGCGTCACACTCACAACCGATATGTGGGACAGCGACGCCGACGTGAGCGCGGCGATTGGCGCGCAGGTCTACCGCGTGAGCGATACGGGCGCGCTCAGCCTCAGCGGCGGCGCAGCAGGCTGGACGCTCGGCTAGCCTGAGACAAATCCCACGAGCGTCTGAAGGCGCAGCGAAGGGCCTGCACGGCCTGGGCCATGGTCGTGCGATTCCCAGCCGACCGGCCCCAGCCTGCATAGGAGCCGTGAGACAGCCTAGATGGTTGCGCGCAGCCCGGCTGGGCGCTATACTGACGGCGAAGGCGCGCATGGATTGCTGAGATTGCTGTGCGGGCTAACCATCTTCCAGAATCCAGAGGCCGATGCGTGGAGGCGATGCTCTGTGGGGACGTGTGAGCGCTGTGGCGCCGATGCGGTTGACGGGCGCGGGGTTTGCCGCAACTGTGGATGGCAGGCGCCAATCGACGGATATGACGACTCCCCATCCTATGGTGAGACGCGCGCGGCTGACCCTGCGCTGTCGCCGCCCGCCACAGGCCGCTACCCCGCGAGCGGACCGGGCATAGACCGCGCCTCCACCGTTGCGGCGCAGGTGACACGCGCGGATCGCACTGGCCCCGTCTCCGGCGGGCATACGGCGGCAGGCCGCTTCTGTGGCGTCTGCGGCGCGCGCATCGTCGGCACAGAAACCTTCTGCGGCCAGTGTGGCTCGCCCGTGGGATCACCCTCTGGCCCCGGCGGGCGACCGGGATCGCAGCCCGGCCCTGGCGGTCGCTATCAGGTGGGCGGCGCCGCTGGCTGGGATGACGACGACCGCAACGCCTATACCGAGGCCCTGCCTGAGACGCCAACGATGGCCGCCGCGCGCAATCCCTACGCCGCCGACCCCTACGCCCGCTCCTACGCGCCGCAGTATGGCAGCCGAGGCGCGCCGGAGCCGCAACGCGGCATGACCCGCTCCACGCGCATCACCCTCGGCGTGGTCTTTCTCGCGGTCAGCATCCTGCTGGCGCTGGGAGCCATCGCGCTGATCTTCCTCTTTTAACCAGGCAGCCTCCGTCCCCGGCCCCTCCCCCGCTGCGGCGGGAGAGGGGAGAAGCGAGCGCGCTACTCGCCGCGATCTACGCGATCTGGCGGTGCATCATCTGGCGGGCGCGGTGTGAGGAGGCTACGAACGGCCTGCTCGCGTCGCTGCCGTTCGGCCTCCGCAGCGGGTGAGGCCACACCTGCCGCCGTGCTGAGCGCGGGCTTGCGCGCCATGCTCACGCCGAAACCGATTGTGCCGAGCGCAAGCAGGCCCACGGCCGCGAGGACGGCCCAGAGCCACCATGGTGTCCCGGTGGACGGCGCGAGACTGCCAACGCTGGTCGCGCCACTACTGGCGGCCGGCTGTGGCAACGTCATCGCGGGATTCGCTTGCGGGATGCCGTTCTGCGGGTTGCCCTGGTATGGGTTGCGAATCACCTCTGGCGCGCCTGTAACCTGGATTGTCTTGGTGATCGTGCGCGACCCAGCGGCGTCGCTGACCGTCAGCGTCAGCGGATAGTCACCCACGCTGGCCCACGCATGCTGCGTCGCGACGCCCTGCGCCTGCGACCCATCACCAAAGGTCCAGTGGTAGCTCAGCGCCGCGTCCGGTTGCGCTGGATCGTAGGAGGCGCTGGCGTCGAGGCTGATCGCGGCGTCGGGCTGGGTCGTGGCGATGTCGCTGATCGCCGCCACTGGCTTGCCATCGGCGGGCGTGAAGCCCAGCACGGCAGGCTGCGCCAGCGCCCAGGTTGTCAGCATGCCCGGCAGCGCCAGCGAGAACTCCAGCGCCTTCGCCTCGGCCTCTGAACCACTGGCGTAGACATTCATGAGCTGAATCGTGTCTTGCGGCTGGTCGTAGGGATAGGACCACGGCGGCGGGTTCTGATCGTAGTAGGAGTAGTTGCCGATGAAGGTCGCCGTTGGCAGGCCAGCGAGCGCGAAGGGGTAGTTATCGCTGCCGCCGAGGTTATCATCGGCCTCCTGGGTGTATTGCAGGTCTTGCGGCGTAAAGATTTGCTGCGTGACAGGATGATGCTGGTCGTCGTAGTAGGTCAGGCTGCCGTCGCCCAGCGCACGGAAGGCGGCGAAGGCGGCGGGCGCGGCCTGCGTCATCAGCGCACGAAAGCTGGTGATGGCCTGCACCTGCGCAGGCCCGAGGCTCTGGGTATCCTCGTAGGCGGCATTGTCGGTGAGCGGCGTCATCAGCAGCGTGGTGGGCAGCAGTGGGTTACTCGTCTTCCCCAGGAAGCGCAGCGGATAGCCGATGCCGTTCTGCTCCTCATTGAGCATCGCGACGATATTGGCGCTGTCGCCGTTGATGGTCTGATTGACGTAGTGAAAGGAGCCATAGATGCCCTGCTCCTCGGCGTCATAGATCACGAAGCGCAACGTGCGCGCCGGGTAGACGTGATTGGCGCGCCAGTAGGTCGCCAGCGCCTTCGCCACGCCCAGCTCGATGGCGCAGCCGCTGCCATCGTCGTTAGCCGACTGTGTGGAGCTCGCCTCGCCATCGTAGTGGCAGCCAATCACCACCACCTGCTCGGCGTGCGTCACGCCGGGAACCGTCACCTCGACGTTGAAGGCGGGCGTCGTCGCCGGGCGCCCGCGCCAGCCAGCCACCTGGAACGTGTCGCGCCGGGCCTGTGCGCCGAAGCCCTGAAGGTCGCGCAGCATCTCAGCCTGCCAGTAGGCGGCGAACTCGTCGTGGCCATTCACGTTGACGGGCAGGTTGTTGTCGTAGCCTGCCTCGCGCCGCTGATACTTCGTCACCATCGTGAAGAGCTGGTCGTAGATGTAGCTGGGGTCCACTGTCGGGAAGTTGACCGATGCGTCAGCGCGGGTCGCCGGCGCTGACTTCGGCGCAGACTTCGGGGCTGCGGCGATGGCGCCGCCCACGCCCGGCGCGATGGTCGCGGCGAGCGCCGCCAGGCTGAGCGCGACGAGCAGGAGCATCGTGAATCGCTGGCGCATCATCCAGGTTCTCCTCCATCCAGACATCATCCAGACATCGCGCGCGCCGCAGCGCCGCGCGTGCAATTCTCTCCTCATGGCATAGACGCCACCGCCATGCGCATTTTACGCCGCGCGGGCAAACGCCGCACGTCTGAGCGCCAGAGCAGCCAGGCGTGCAAGCTGGCATGCGTTCTGCGTAGCACGAGGTGCGCTCATGGACCCCCCAGGCGCTTCGCGCTCATCAGGCCGCTTGAACTTCATTCTTTCCAGCGGCTCGGTGAGCGCGATGTCTTGTCTGCGCCAAATGTGTCGGCGCCTATGCTAAGAGCATGCGTAGAGCGCCAACAAACGCCGTGATAGTAGCCTATACTGCGCTGTGACATGTGATAACGCATCTACCTGGGTCATTGGCGCCGTTGGCGCCAGGCGCGACCTCACCCGCTACCCCCAGGGGGCCTGTGGGTGATGGACAATCCGGACTCTGGCTCCCCTCTCCTCGCAGGAGAGGGGCGAGGGTGAGGTCTGGCGGGAGGTCTGGCGGAGTGAACGCGAGAGCAGCGAGGGATTGACGATGAGCAGCGCCGAATCATCTACCTGCGTTCTGTGCCAGGGGCGCTCGGCGGACGATCAGCTGATGCGCGTGGAGGTCTGGCAAGATGCGCTCTGGCGGCTGACGATGGCTGTCGCATCGGAGACACCGGGGTTCGCCTATCTGGAGCCGAAGCGCCACATCACCGACATCACGCGGCTCGATGGCCCGGAGGCGGCGAGCCTGGGGCCAACGCTGGCCCGCGTGACGGCGGCGCTGCGCGATGAGACGCAGACCGAGCGCGTCTACATCTATGTTTTCGGCGATGGTGTGGCGCATCTGCATCTCCATCTCGCCCCACACCACCCTGGCGACGCGCTCAACGATCAGATGATTCGCGGCGAGCTGATCACCCAGACGCTGCCTAGCGGCGTCACGCTGATCGAGAGCAAGGATTTCCCGCCGCTGCCAGAGGCCGACTTGCGCGCCATCAACGAGCGCGTGCGCCAGCGGCTGGCGTGAAGGCTTGCGGCTCAGAATACCTCCCGGCGCTGTGGTATCGTGGGCGCAGGACCGGGCGATATCTCCGGCGAGTGATCTTCGCAGCGAGGAAGGATGGGCTATGAGCCAGGCGAGCGGACAGCATGTAGGTGGCTACGTACCAGTGGGGCCAATGGCGACGCATGGCGCGACGGGAACCGATGGCGACGCCCATGAGTGGCGCTTCGGCGCGCAGGATGGCGCGCAGGATGGCGTCGAGGTCCGCATCGCGCTGCTGGCCGCCGACATCGTCAGGGTGCAGTTGCTCTCCCCCGGCGCGACGCCGCCTGCCTCATGGGCAGTCGCTCGCGCCACCTGGCCCGCTGTCGCTGTGGATGAGGGCGCCGAAGCGCCGGGAGCGCTACACCTGGCGACGAGCGCCCTCACCGTCGAGGTCGGAGCCGAGCCGCTGCGCCTCGCCTTTCGCTGGCCCGATGGCGCGCTCTTTGGCGAGGATGACGCCGCGCGTGGCATGGGCGCCGTCGCCGCGCTCGATCCTGCCTCGCCACCCGATCCGCGTCTGCCGCCGGGGAGCCTGCGCTGCTACAAGCGGTTGGCGCCGGGCGAGCGGGTCATCGGCGCGGGTGAACGCACCGAGCCGCTCGACAAGCGCGGCCATCGCCTGACCTTCTGGAATATGGACCCGCTGCCCCCGCATGGCCCCACCACCGACGCGATGTACTCCTCGCTGCCCTTCTGGACCATCCTGCGCCCCGACGGGCGCGCCTGGGGCGTCTTTCTCGATAGCGCCGCCCGCGCGGACCTCGACGCGGGGGCGAGCGATCCGGCGCTGCTCAGCTTCGGCGCGCTGGAGGAGACGCTGACCTACTACGTCTTCGCTGGCCCGACGCCCGCCGAGGTCTTGCGCCAATACAGCGAGCTGACCGGGCGCATGCCGCTGCCGCCGCGCTGGGCGCTGGGCTTCGGCCAATCGCGCTGGAGCTACTTTCCTGAGACGCAGGCGCTTGAGGTAGCCCAAGGCTTTCGCAGCCGCCAGATTCCCTGCGATTCGCTCTGGCTCGACATTGACTATATGGATGGCTACCGCGTCTTCACCTGGAGTCCCACGCGCTTCCCTCAGCCGAAGGAACTGCTCGATGAACTGCGCGCCGAGGGCTTCAAGGTGGTCGTCATCATTGATCCAGGCGTCAAGGCCGATCCCACCGACCCCACCTTCGATGAGGGGGTGGAGCGCAACTATTTCGTGCGGCGGCCCGATGGCGCGCTCTTCACCGGCTCGGCCTGGCCGGGCGCGTGCGTCTTCGCGGATTTCAGTCGCAGCGACGTGCGCGCGTGGTGGGGCGAGCGCCACCGCGCCCTGCTGGATGCCGGCGTCTCAGGCATCTGGGACGACATGAACGAGCCGGGGCTGACGGACATGTTTGCGCCCGGCTCAGGCACGCCGCAAGGCTCCACGGTGGCGCTCGACGCCATCCACCACCCAGACGGGGCCGATGGCCCAACGCTGCCTCATGCGCACTTCCACAACGCCTATGGCATGCAGATGGCCCGCGCCACGCGCGAAGGGCTGGAGCGCCTGCGCCCCAATCAGCGCGCCTTCGTCCTGTCGCGCTCAGGCTATGCGGGCATCCAGCGCTACGCCGCGATGTGGACCGGCGACAACAGCAGCCGCTGGGAGCATCTGCGCCTGGCGGTGAGCATGTGCCTGAGCATCGGCATGTCGGGCCAGCCCTTCATTGGCTTCGACAGTGGCGGGTTCTACGACGCGGCCACGGGCGAATTGCTCACGCGGTTCATGCAGTTGGGCGCGTTCTTCCCGCTCTATCGCAATCACAGCGCGATGGCGACGCCCGCGCAGGAGCCGTGGGCGTTTGGCCAGCCGTGGGAGGCCTTCTGCCGTGACGCCATCATCCTGCGCTATCGCCTGCTGCCGTACCTCTACACGCTCACCGAGGAGGCCAGTCGCACGGGCGCGCCGATCACCCGCCCGATGCTCTACGCCTTCCCAGACGATGCGACCGTGGCCGGGCTGGATGACCAGTTCATGGTGGGAAGTGATCTGCTGGTCGCGCCCGTGTTGCTGCCAGAGCAGTATCAGCGCGATGTGCGGTTCCCGGCAGGCGTCTGGCGCGACTGGCTGACCGGCCAGCGCTATGTCGGCCCACTCAGCGCGCAGATCGAGTCGCCGATTGACGCGGCGCCGCTCTACCTGCGCGAGGGCGCAATCCTGCCGCTGGGCGATGCGATGCAGTACGTTGGCGAGGTCGCGGAGGAGCCGCTCACGCTGGTCTGCGCGCTGGGGCTAGATGAGGGCGCGCGGGCTGAGGGCGCGCTCTACGAAGATGACGGCGCCAGCCGCGACTTCGAGCGCGGCGCGTGGAGCCGCACACGCTTCACGGCGGAGCGCGCGGGGCAGCGCGTCACCGTGCGCGCCGAGCGACCAGAGGGCGCCTACCGGGCAGCGCGCGGCGTCGTCACGGTCGAGCTACGGTTGCCACTCACCGACCTCTCGCCGCGTGCGCCGCGCCCAGAAATTCGCGCCGCAAGCGTGGACGGTCTGCCGCTGGAGGGCGTCCACACAGAGCGTGTGGATCGCCGCTACGAGACACTGCTGCGAGTCACGCTGGGCCAGGCCGAGGCGCCCTTCAGCGTGGAGATCGAGTTGGCCTGAAGCGCACAGGCGGCTAGCCTGGCCTGCGCTCCAAACGGTCGAGGTAGATGGCTCTTCTGGATCCCCTCGCCTCTCTGGGAGAGGGGCCGGGGGTGAGGTCGCACTGAAGCGCCCCTCCCAGACAGATGAGAGGGGCTGGGGCGAGGCGCCTCATGCTCTGCGCATCGTGTACATTTGAGGAACGAATCAATCAGCTGCTCAGCATCATTTCCATGTCTTGGCGCCGATTGGTCGCGCCGCCTTTGCGACCCGCCATGCGCGCCTCGTCGCTGTCCCACTCGTGCGCATTGCCATGCTTGTGCGCAGCGCGGCCACCCTTACTCGCGATCTCACGTTGTTTCTTCGGGTCCATCGCCGCAAATCCTCTGCGGCGTCCTTTGCGTTCCTGCGCCATAGCGCCTTCCTCTCATCGCCTGCCCCCGGCGACTGGGACGAGAGCGACTCGCTCGCCTGCACCGGGCCAGCGTTGACCGCACGCGGCCGCACGCTCGGCGCCAGTTAACAGAGCAGGCGGAATGCGCCGCGCACCTCCGCGCACATCTGATGTGGCCGCACGTCCTGGAGCTGTCCCGGCGAATCTACGCTGGCTCGCTGGCATCGGCAGGGCGCCGCGTGGTAGCATAACGCGGATGTTCCATCTCAGTTGCGCAAAGCCGCCGAACGGCCACGCGCACTGTCCGCGTGACACCCCCACAACGCCGCGAGGAAAGGCTGCGGGTGTCCGTCTTGCGAGCGAGCGAGACGCCAGCGCGTCATCTACCAGGCAAACGGCCAGGATTGGCGCCCGCAACGCTCCGCTTCAAAGGGAGAGGGTCATGACAGGTCATGGCGGTCGGTCACGGGGAGGCGTCGCTCGCCCCCCACAGCGTCGCATTCAAGAAACAGTCACCCTTTCCGGACTCACCATCGCCGAGGGAGAGTGGCTGGCGCAACTGACGCCGGGTCTCACCGGGGCCGCGACCGCAGGGCAGGATGCCATCTGCGTGCGCGACATCGCTCTGCGCTATCGTCCGGGCCGTCTGGGCATCGCCGATGCGCTGGACGCGACCGAGGAGTTGTTCGCGCCGTTCGCGGCGGCGGGCGCAACGATTGAGCCACGCCACCGCTGGGAGATCGTTGACGACGAGGACGAGGGCCTGACGCTGACTGCCAACGGCTCGCCGCGCAGCTTCGCCGAAGCGATGCGCCTGCACCAGTTGCGCGCCAAGCGCTTGCCCGACGAGGTGGACCTCTCGGTAGACGCCATCCTGATCGTGGACGCCGCCGCCGATGATTGGGCCGCTGCGGCTATCTTCTGGCTGGCGCTCGCACTGCCCTCCCACGACTGGTAGCGCTCGCCCAACCACATCGCCACGACACGAGGCAGCAAGGTGTGATACCGTGCATGCGGCGGGCAGAGCGCGTAGGTCGCTCGGCGCTGCACGCTACCATCGTGCGGTCACTGAGAGGAGCAAGCAGTCGTGCGTGTGATGATCTGGGCCGATATGGAGGGCATGGCAGGCATCGAGGTGTGGGAGCAGGTCACTGGCGGCCACCCGCACTATGAGGAAGGGCGCCGTCTGATGACCGGCGAGGTCAACGCGGCGGTGCGCGGCGCGAAGGCTGCTGGCGCGACCGAGATCATCGTCGTAGATTGCCACGGCGCGGGCGGGTCGTACAGCTTCAAGACGCTGATCCCCGATCAACTGGAGCGCGGCGCAAGCTATGTGCTGGGCTATCCGTGGCTACGCTATGTCGAGCCACTGCGCGCAGGCGATATTGACGCCTGCCTGCTGGTCGGCGCGCACGCGATGGCCGGAACCACCGATGGCGTCCTCTGCCACACCGTCAGCAGCGAAGCCTGGTACAACGCGCGCATCAACGAGACGCTGGTGGGTGAGAGTGGGCTGGAGGCGGCGGTCTTTGGCGCATTCGATGTGCCGATTGTCTTCGTCGCGGGCGACCGCTCGACCTGCAAAGAGGTGACAGAGCTGCTCGGCCCGAAGCTCGTGACGGCGGAGACGAAAGAGGGGCTGGGGCGCTTCTCGGCGCGCAGCCTCAGCCACGCCGACGCCTGCGCATTGATCGAGCAGCGCGCCCGCGAGTCGCTGGAGCGCCATGACTGGCCCGCGCCGTGGAAGCCTGCCCAGCCGCTGACCTTCACTGTGGAGCTTGTCGCGCCCGACCACGCACAGTCGTACCTCGGTCGCCCTGGCCTGGAGGTGGTCAATGCGCGCACGGTCATCGCTCGTGGCGCCCCCGGCCAGAGCTTCTGGGATGTCTGGGATAACTTCTGGTATCGGCGCTAGCAAACGGCTCTCGGCCTTGAAAGGCCGGAGTACGCAGACGGCGGCCTGAAGGCCGGAACGCGCCGCCGCAGGCGGCTGCGGCGCGCGTGGGGCATTCATGCCCATTCACGCCGTGCGCCGGCCTTTCAAGGCCGCGACTCGTACGAGCGAGGAGTGACCCCATGACGGCGGACCAGCCCGACATACAGCCCGACGACGCCGAGAGCGCCGAACTCTTTCCCGGTCCCACGCGCCATCTCTACATCCTCCGCCATGGGCGCTATATCTCTAGCGGCCCGCCCGACTACGATGGTCCGCTGGCGGAGATGGGCATTCAGCAGGCAGGGCTAATCGCTGAGCGGTTGGCTGGGCTACCTATCAGCGTGATCCAGTGCAGCACGCTTCAGCGCGCCCGTGAGACGGCGGTGATCATCGCCGAGCGTTTCCCTGGCGTGGAGACGCGCTTCTCGCCGCTGCTCTGCGAGTGTGTCGCCAGCGTGCCGCCACTGGTCAAGGCGTATCTGGAGGAGAATACCCCCGCCCACGAGCTGGTAGAGGGGCCAATTCAGGCGCGAGCGGCGTGGCAGCAATTTTTCCAGCCGCCCGAAGGCGACAAAGACGACAACCAGATCATCGTGTCGAGCGGCAATCTGATCGGCTACTTCGTCGGCCAGGCGCTCGGCGCGCCCGCTGACGCCTGGATTCGCAGCGACATCCAGCACTGTGGCCTGACCGAGATCACCATCAAGCGCACACGCGGAACATTGCTGCTGCGCCACAACGACGTCGGCCACCTACCGCCAGAGCTGCGCACCTTCGTCTGAGCGGCGCAGGCGTGGAGCAGCCGCGAGGTGTGCGCGTCTCATACATGATGAGATGTTCGTCGTGCGCGCCCGGCTGGAGCGGGCGGTCAAATAGGATTGCCCGCAGATCGTTCCTCATGACGAGCAGCAATGGCTTGCGACCCGTACTGATCGGCATTCGCGTAGGGCGTCTCGAATAGACCAGCGAAATAGTGAGCCACCCGCTCCCGAATAGCTCAGGAGCGGGCGGCGCTACATGGGTGTGTGCTTTTGATCGCTACTTGAGGTCTGTTCGCGGAATGAGTTGCACGATGAGACCAGGTACCCGCGTGTAATCGCTATCCGCGGTGATCATTTCAAGCCCATGCTCCAACGCGGTAGCGGCAATGAGTGTGTCCATATCGCCAATCACGCCAGGCCCATAAGGAGATCGTAGCGCTCGGCGTAGTGTTGCATAGCGTTCCATAATTGCAAAACTGAGGGGAAGTGAGGGTACCTGCCGTTGAAGAAGCCCGCGCAAGAGATTCAGGTCACGAGCATAATCATCGTCAGTCAGCCGCTGTAAATACTCGACGATCTCGCCATAGACGATGATGCTTGTCGCCGCTTTGTCAGCGCGAATCCAAGGTTCTACAAGCATGACAATCGCAGGTCGCCCTCGGAGATAGGCGGCCAAAATGTTGGTATCCAGCAGGTACTGACTCAAGGCTCATCAAGCCAGCGCAATTGCTCCTCGACAGGAGGCGAGGGCGGCGACTCATGCCTGAGCTTGTCGAGAGTCTCGAATTCGTCGTCCTCGGGCAAATCGCTCCACGCGCCTGCATAGCTCTCACGAGCAGTGTCAGGCAATGCGTCGCTCTCCTGGACTTGCGCCAATGCTTGCTCAATAAGCACAGCAATTTGCCGCTGCACGGCTTCAGGCTGCTGCTGTACGCGCTCGAAGATCTCGCGCAATTCGTCAACCATAACGTAACCCTCTGGAGTCGCCGCTCCGCCCAGGCACAGTATACCATGCGCTGAAAACCACTTATCTCAAACAAACGCCGCCCGCTCCCGATTAGCTCAGGAGCGGGCGGCGATGTTCCCCTCTCCTCGCAGGAGAGGGGGTCAGGGGTGAGGTCGCTACTCGCGGATGCGGCGCGCGGGCAGCGGACGCACCAGCGGATTCGTGCCGTTCAGGCTCTCCTCCTTACGGCGTGGCACGCGCTGCGTCACCAGGAAGCTCGGCGCGCGGGCCAGGTCTTGCATCGGCATGTTGATGTCTTTGCCAAAGCGGTTGTAGAAGGACAGCTCGAAGTTCGGCGTCTCACCCAGCGCGCCGTGCGGGCAGACCTCCACGCAGTCGCCACAGAAAATGCAGCGGTCTAGCGCGAAGTCCCAGCGGACCAGCTCACGCTCCGCCATCATCAGCGAGCCGGTCGGGCAGACCTGCACGCATGCGCCGCATGACACGCAGTCGGTCGCGTGCAGCGACATGTTGAAGGGCGTCGAGACGATGGTGTCGAAGCCCACGCCAAACATGCCGTAGCAGTTCGGGCCGATCACGTCGCGGCAGACACGCACGCACTGCGTGCAGTTGATGCACTTGTTCGGGTCGCGCAGAATGAAGCTGTGCGACAGGTCGAACTCGTAGTCGTGGTAGTCGGCTGGCTCACCGTCGTGGAAGCGGTTGTTTTCGAGGTCATACTCGATGCTGTACTTCTGCAAGTCGCACTGGCCCGCCGCTGGACAGGCGCACTGGAGGCAGCGCGCCGACTCGCGCTGCGCCTGCTCCGCCGTGTAGCCTAGCTCGATCAGGCGGAAGTTGCGCTTGCGGTCCTCGTAGGGCAGCATCGGCATCTTGACCTTCGGCTCGACCGGCTTGTAGGGCACGATGTCGAAGAGGTCGGGCTTGCGCTCCTCGGCCTCGATACGCTTCGAGACCTGCCTCATATCCTCGCCGCGCAGGTAGGCGTCAATCGCGCGGGCAGCTAGCTTGGCCTGGCCGATGCCCTCAATGATGGTCGCCGCGCCAAGCTGACAGTCGCCAGCGGCGAAGACGCCTTTGCGCGCCGTCATGAAGTTGTAGGGGTCGGTTTCGATGCTCTGGTACTTCGTCCACTTCACCCCCGACTCCGATGGCAGCACCGCCTTGTCGGGCTTCTGGCCATACGCCGGGATGACCGTATCGCACGGAATCACATACTCGCTGCCAGGGATCGGTACCGGGCGGCGGCGACCAGAGGCGTCTGGCTCGCCCAGCTTCATGCGCTGAATTTCCAGGCCGACAAGCTGGTCGCCTTCGAACTTCAGCGCGGTAGCGGCGCCAAAGAGTTGCAGGTCGGTGCCCTCGTTCTCGCCGTCCTCGACCTCCTCGGAGGTCGCCGACATCTCGCTGCGACCACGGCGATAGACCGTATGCACCTTGGCGCCGATGCGCAGCGACGTACGGGTGCAGTCGAACGTCGTGAAGCCGCCGCCCAGCACGACAACTTCTTTCGTGTCGTCCACCGGCACCGGGAAGCCCTGCGTCTTATCCATCAGATAGGCGATGGCGTTGACGACGCCGGGGTTGTCCTCGCCCTTGAGTCCCAGTTCATTCGAGGTCCACGCGCCGATGGCCAGCAGCACGGAATCGAAGCCCTCGGCGAAGAGGTCGTCAATCGTGAAGTCGCGGCCCAGCTTGACGTTGTATTGCACGTCCACGCCAAGCTTCCAGACGCCCTCGAACTCTTTATCCACCATGTCTTTCGGCAGGCGATACTCCGGGATGCCGTAGCGCAGCATGCCGCCCGACTGCGGCATCATGTCATAGACCTTGACGTAGTGGCCCTTCAGCGCCAGGTAGTAGGCGCCCGTCAGCCCGGCTGGCCCCGCGCCGACCACCGCGATCTTCTTGCCGGTTGGCGCCTCCTGCACCCACGGCGTCGGCGGGTCTTCCATCACCTGCTCGGCGGCGAACCCGTGCATGCGGCAGATTGCGATCTCTTCCTCCACCAGCCCACGGCGGCAGACCTCCTGGCAGGGGGCCGGGCAGGTCAGGCCGAGGATGTAGGGGAATGGTAGCACTTCCTTCACCAGGCGCGCCGCCTCGCGGTTCTGCCCCTTGGCGATCAGCTCCAGGTAGCCGGGGATGTCAATGTGCGTCGGGCAGCCGACCTGGCAGGGCGGCTGGCAGTAGGCGTTGTGGTCCGACAGCATCATCTCGAGGTTGGTGCGGCGGATGTGCGTCAACTTCTCCGACTTCGTGCGCACCACCATGCCCGGCTGCGCCGCCGTGTTGCACGAAGGCAGCGGGCGGTCGGCGCCGTTGATCTCGACCAGGCACATGCGACAGGCCGATGTCGGTTCCAGCTTGTCGTCGTTACACAGATTCGGGATGTCCAGAATCCCGTTCTCAATCGCCACGCTCAGCAGGGTCTGCCCTTCATACGCCTGCATCGTGCGCCCGTCAATCGTGACCGAGAATGACGGTTGCCCATGCTCATCGCGCTCGAATGGCGCGTGTCCCTGCGGCGTCGCGGCGTCGTTGCGTATCGTGACAGCCATCTGTTCCTCGTCTCTTGCGCCAGTGAGCCAACTGCCCCAGCGCGCCTCAGATCGCTCTGGAGCGCTCCGGAGTGGCGTGGCCCACGCCCGACTCTATGTGTTGAATACGCCTATCGTCTAGAGCACATGCTTCACGGCATAGCGATGCGCGCGCACCGGCTCGCACGTTCCCGTCGGGCAGCGCCCGTCGAGATGCGCGGTGAAGTCGTCCGCGAAGTACTGCATCGCCGTCACCAACGGATGAACCGCGTTGACGCCGAAGCCGCAGAGTGAGCCATCGGGGATGTACTCGGCGAACTCGCTGAGCACTGCCAGGTCGTTCTGCGACCCAAGCCCGCTCTCGACACCCTCCAGCAGTCCGGCGACTCGCTTCACCCCCACGCGGCATGGCACGCACTTGCCGCACGTCTCCTTCGAGAGGTACGTGGTGCGTTCCATCGTCCAGTGGACCATGCAGGTATTGGCGGGCAGCGTCTCGATCACCGCTGAGCCGACGATGGCGCCGACCTCTTGCAACGTCTCGAAGTCGAAGGGGGTGTTGAGCTGCGTCAGTGGCAGCGCGCCGCCCTCCATGCCGCCGACCACCACGCAGCGCGTCGTCGCCTCGCTGACATCCGCATTCGCCGCGTGCAGCGCCTGCGCCAGGGTCGCGCCGAAGGGCAGTTCGATCAGCTTGCCCTCAGTCACGCCGGGCGTCAGCACCGTCACCAGCTTTGCGCCGCTCGTCGCCTGCGAGCCGGTCGCCTTGAAGGCCTGCGCTCCACGCGCGAGAATCGTTGGCAGATTCGCCAGCGTCTCAGCGTTCTGCGACAGCGTCGGCTGCGCGTAGAGGCCAGCCTCGGTGGGGTAGGGCGGGCGCTGCTGCGCCTTCAGCGGGCGCCCCTTGATGATCTCGATCATCGAGGACTCTTCGCCGCCCATGAAGCCGCGCTCGACGCCCACAGCGGTGATCGCCAGCGAGAAGCGCGAGCCGAAGATGTTGCGCCCCAGCGCGCCCTGATCCAACGCCTCGCGCAGCGCGGCTTGCACAGTCTCGGCGGCCTGTGTGCGCGTGCTGCGCACGTAGAGGAAGGCTTCGGTCGCGCCAACCGCATAGGCGGCCAGGGCGATGCCCTCCAGCACGGCGTGTGGGTTGCGCTCCAGCAGCGCCTGAGCCGCCAGCGAGCGGGTGTCGGCGTCGTAGGCGTTACAGACGACGTAGCGCTGGCCGTCCTGCGCGCCCGCCACCAGCGCCATCTTGCTGGCAGTGGCGACACCGGAGCCGCCCCGCCCGCGCAGCCCCGCCGCGCTGACCTCGGCGATGACCTCGCCGGGCGACATCTGGCCGAGCGCCTTGCGCAGCGCCTGATAGCCGCCCTGCTGGGCATAGGCCGCGTAGCTGGTGAGCGCCGCTTTGCCGTCGGCGACCAGGAGGCTCGTGGATGTGTCAGGCACGTTGCGCTCTCCTGTGATTGATGTTGGCATACTTGCCGCGAGTCGAAGGCGAGGGACCGCGCTCGACCTGATCGTCGCGCAGCACGCCCGGCGCGACCGGCTGGGCGGGGGCGAAGCGCTGGCTCGCCGTGATGATGCCGAAGAGGTCGCTGATGTCCACGCCGCGCCGCTCGACCACACGCCAGGCCACCTGCAAGGGCATACCACCGTAGGCCGCCATCAGCTCGTCGAGCGTCTGGGTCAGGTTCCAGGCGTCGAGCGAGGCGTGATCAAGAATCGCCTCGGCCTGCGCCAGATCAACGGGCGTCTCCAGCGTCGTCGTCGTCGGTGTGAGCGTCGGCGGAGAGAAGGGACGATTCGGATAGCTCACCGCATACTCAGACATGCGCGGCGTGTAGTAGCCCGCGATGGAGGTCGGCGAGAAGTAGGGGCGGCGGCGGAAGCGATAGGTTGGGCGCGCGTCAATCGTGATGGCGCGCGGCGGGCAGACCTTCTCACAGAGCAGGCACGCCTCGCACTTGAGGTTGAACGGCGTGTCCTGATCGGCTTCCTGAATGAGCTGGATCAGGCCACGGCTGCGCTCCGGCAGCACGCGCTTCTCATAGGGATAGAGGCGCGTCACCTTCGGGCGGGTGACATGGCTCAGGGTCAGCCCCAGCCCTTGAAGAATACCGCGCATCGGCTACTCCTCACCCTTGATCTTCAGTCCCTGCTTCTCGATCTTCTCGCGCAGCTTCAGCAGCCCCTCGATCAGCGCCTCCGGGCGCGGCGGGCAGCCGGGAACGTAGACATCCACCGGCACGATGGTATCCACGCCCTGCACAGTGTAGTAGCTATCGTAGAACTCGCCGCCCGATGTGGCGCACTGGCCCATCGAGATGACCCACTTCGGGTCGGCCATCTGCTCCCACAGGCGTACCAGGCGCGGCCCCATCTTGGTCGAGACGGTGCCAGCTACGATCATCAGGTCGGCCTGACGCGGGCTGGATCGGAAGACCTCGGAGCCGAAACGCGCCATGTCGTAGTGTGACTGACCGGCGGCCATCATCTCAATGGCGCAACAGGCCAGCCCATAGCCCAGCGGCCAGATGGAGCGGCTGCGCGCGTAGTTCTGCGCCCACTTGAGCATATCGGCGAGGCTCGTCAGCGCGACGGGCGCCTCCTGCTGGCCGGGGATATACTCCGCCGGCGTGCGGGGCGCCATCGGCAATGCAATCCCACGCGGAGCGTTTGTACTCATAACTCGATGTGATCCCTTCTGGTCCGTCTCTGGTCCGCCGCGCGGAGCGTGTGCGCGGGGAAGAGCCTGTTCGTCCACCAGGGAGCGCGGTATGAAGGCGCGAGCGTCTGCCGCATCGAGCAGTCGTCTCGCGGTCTGCTGCGCATCTGTGGGGCGCCTGCGGGAGAAACCCCATCTGGCATTATAACATGGCTCTCCCGGCCATGCACGCACGAAACCAGCCAGTTATAGGCGATGCGCCCCGATTCGCGGCATTTTTGGCGAGTGCGCGTCCGAAAGGTCGGTCTGGCTCGGATGCATCACGCGCATGTATGGTATAGCATGAATGACATGACCGACCTGCTCGACACTCAAGGGGGATCACATGGCCCGCACGCTCACACTGGACGACATCTTCGCTATCGAGCGCGTCACCGATGCGCGCATCAGCCCCGATGGCGCGCGTGTCGCGTTCGTCGTAACCCGTGAATACACCGAGGGCGAGCATGCGATCCCGGCGTCGAGCGTCTGGATCGTCCCTTTCGATGGGAGCGCGCCAGCGCGCCAGTTCACGGCGAGCATCCACACCGACCAAAGCCCGCGCTGGAGTCCAGATGGCAGGGCGCTGGCCTTCCTCTCGGATCGCGAGAAAGCCGACACGCTTCAGGTCTATATCATGCCAGCGGACGGCGGCGAGGCGCGCAAGCTGACCGACGCCAAGGCGGGCGTCAGCGACTTCGCCTGGAGTCCAGACGGCGCGCGCATCGCCTATCTCGCCGCCGACGCCAAGACCGACGACGAGGAGAAGCGTGAGAAGGAGCGCGACGACGCCATCCACGTGGACCACGACTACAAATTCACTCGCCTCTGGGTCATAGACGCGGCGGGCGGCGAGGCGCGAGCGATCACGCCGCCGGAGTATCAGGTGCGCGGCGCCGCGTGGTATCAGGACGGCTGGGCCATCGTCACCAGCCCGACCCCCAAGGAAGACGACGTGAACCGCGCATGGCCGGTGCGCCTCGTCGGCGAAGATGGCGACGCCCGCACGCTGTGGGAGGGCAAGTTCCCCGCACTGCCTATCGCCAGTTCACGCGACGGACAGGCGCTCGTCTGGGTGCATGGCGGCGTCGTCGGTGAAGGGTCGGCGGACGAGGTATGGGTGGCGCTGGCAGGTGAGGAACCACGGATTGCCACGAGCGACTACAGTGGCATGACCGCCGGAGCGGACTTCACGCCCGACGGCAAAGGACTGCTGCTGGTTGGCATCGAAGGAACACGCACAGTCGTGAGTCGGCTCGATCTCGGCTCAGGCGCAATCGAGACGTTACTGACAGGCCGCACGCTCGAATCGAGCTTCGCCAGCTTCTATCAGGTGAGCGTCAGCAGCGACGGGACGCGCATGGCCTGCGTGCTGGAGGACGTAGATCAGCCAGGTGAGGTCTTCGTGGGAGAGTTGGGCGCCGCGCCGCGCCAGGTGACGACGTTCAACGCGCATCTCAAAGACGTGGCGCTGGGGCGCGGTGAGACAGTGGAGTGGCTCGCGCCTGATGGCCTGCGGATTGAGGGCGTGCTGCTCTATCCCGCCAACTACGAGCAGGGCAAGCGCTATCCGCTGATTACACACATTCACGGCGGGCCAACCTGGCAATGGCTGATGCGCTTCCTGGGCGGCTGGCACGACTGGGGCCAGTGGCTCGCGGCGCAGGGCTACGCTGTGCTGCTGCCGAACCCACGCGGCAGCGCCGGGCGCGGGCGTGAGTACGCCTGGAGCAACCAGCGCAACTGGGGGCACGGCGACTTCGGCGATGTGCTCAGCGGCGTGGATGCGCTGATCGCGCGCGGCATCGCCGACCCCGACCGCCTGGGCATTGGCGGCTGGAGCTACGGCGGCTACATGACCTCCTGGGCCATCGGTCACACTGATCGCTTCAAGGCGGCCATCGTCGGGGCGGGCGTGACTGACCTGCTCAGCTTCCAGGCGGCGGATATTCCGACCTGGCTGCCCACCCAGATGATGCTCGCGCCGTCCTATCGCGAGCCAGAGGTGTACCTGCGCTCGTCACCAATCTCCGCTGTGGCGAACGCCAAGACGCCGACGCTGATCCTGCATGGCGCCAGCGATGAGCGCGTGCGGCTGGGCCAGGGCAAGGAACTGTACCATGCGCTCCAGGCGTTGGGTGTGCCAACGGAGATGGTGGTCTATCCGCGCGAGCCGCACATCTTCCAGGAGCGCCATCACCAGCGCGACGTGCTGACACGCGTCGCCGCGTGGTTCAATCGCTGGGTCAAGGGCGAGCAGAGTTGAGCGATGGGGCATCATTCGGC
>JAICSR010000604.1 GCA_025936795.1 Ktedonobacterales bacterium
CGCAAACGGCGCCAAGAAGAGCGGAGACCAGATTCCCGGCATTGGCTCGACGCGCACGCGCGCCGAGCGGCGCTATACGGCTGCGCTGGCGGCTGAGGCGGCAGCGGCGAAGGCCGCCAAGGGCAAAGGACGCACGGTGACGGTTGAATCGCGCGCCACCAATGACGCTGCCTTCAGTTCCACGCATGACGAGGCCTACGACCGCGCCAAAGCCGCGCAGCGCCTGCGCACACGCCGCGCCCGTCGCTAGACACCTAAACACCGGCGCCACTCGGCGGCAGAGAATCCGCGCGCCGCATGGCGGGGCGTCAGCGCATCAGCGCAGCGTAGGACTCGGAGCAGTCAGGGCCAGCAGGGGGAGCCAGCATGATCGAGCAACTGCGCATTGGCGCGCATGTCTTCAGCAGCGATGGCAAGCAGATCGGGACGCTCAGCCGCATCGTCGTCAGCGGCGCTGATCTGGTCGTGACCGGCCTCGTCGTGGACCCCAGCGCGCACCTGGGCGAACTGCTGGAGCCTGGCGGCCTGGATAAATCGCGCGACCGCGCCGTCCCGGTGGCGCTGGCGAAGGTCACTGACGCTGGCATCACGCTGGCCTGCGATCCGGCGGCCTTCGCCAAGCTGCCACTCTTCGAGCGCCATCAGTACGTGGATGCGCCGGTCGAAGCGGGCCACGCGCGCTTTCGTGTGGGCGAGGTAGTCAACTATCTCGCCTCAGCCTTTGGGTTGGGCGCCGCGCCGTATGTCTCTGAGAACGAGGAGATCACCTTCGATCTCGCGCCAGGCTCCGATGCGCTGCCCGACAACGCGCCGGTCTGGCGCAACGCCCCGCACGAGGAGATTGGCGCCGTCGAGCGGACCCTGGCCGACGCAGCGACCCAGCGTGTCACGGGCCTGGTGATCCGGCGCAACTCGATTGATGATCGGCTGGTGATTGTGCCTGCCGACGCGATCTCCTCCGTCGAAGATGGCGTGGCGCATGTCGAGCTGACCGACGAAGAGCTTGACCACCTCCCGCTCTACAAGGATGACCACTCCTGACCGCACGCTGACCGCGCTTCCCGGCGATAGTCCAGCGGATAGTCCCAGGGGCGCGCCGCCCATTCGTTATACACTGCGAAACAGACGCATCCAGCAGGTCGCTGGTCAGCAGGAGGCGCAGGCAGGTATGGCGAGGAGACGTGGGCGCGGCGTGGCTGCGCCAATGGCGGCGAGTAACACAGCGGAGCGTGGGCAGTCTGAACAGTCCCAGGCGCCACAGCAGCGGCGGATGCTGACGCGGCGCGAGTTTGTAGTGACGGCGGCGGCGACGGTCGCCGTGGCGGGCTGCGCGCCGTTCGCATCGAGCAGCGTAGCGACGCGCACGCCGGGCGCCTTCTCGCTGACACGACCCGCATCGGTCGCCTACGATGCGACGATCCCCGCCGAGCTTGCGTCAGTGGTGGCGGGCGCGCTTGGCGGCCACGGCGGCGTCTCGGTCGCCTACGCCATCGCCTCGCTGGTTCCACCGCCAGACTTCCTGCTGACCTTTGGCGCTGCGCCCAAGGGATTCTCCTCCAGCGCCATCATCGGCGCAAGCGCGTGGGCGCTGGCGACCCACCTGCGCGTGCCTGTTGACGAGATCACGCACGCCCAGGCGCAAGGGCTGCTA
>JAICSR010000234.1 GCA_025936795.1 Ktedonobacterales bacterium
GCAGAGGTGCATCGGACTGGGCAAGCCAGTTGGCGTCTCGACGAAGGGGTCGGAGGGCGGCACGGCGACCACCATCGCGCGCAGATGCGGCGGCTGCTCCATCGCGGTCAGCCACTGGATGCGCCCAAGATATGAGCCGCCAATGGTTCCGACGGCGCCATCGCTCCACGGCTGCGCGGCGATCCACTCGATGCTATCGTAGCCATCGCGTCCCTCGCTGAAATAGGGGGAGAACTCGCCATCGGAGTCGCCGCGCCCGCGCACATCCATTGCCACGAAGACATAGCCGCGCTCGGCGAACCAGCGCCCCTGGGTGAGCATGCTCGCGCTGGCCTTCATGTAGGGAGTGCGCGAAAGGATGGCAGGCCAGCGGATGCCAGCGCCGATAGCGGTTGTCGCGTCGGGCGTCTCGGCGGGGAAGTAGATGTCGGCGGAGAGTGTCACGCCGTCGCGCATGGGGATGCGCTGATCGAAGGCGATGCGCGCGTAGTAGCGCGGCTGGGAGGCTGCTGCGTCTGGGGTGGTCGCGGCCATCGTGGGAGCGTCTCACTTTCGCTGACTCGCGCGCGAATCTTGCGGCCGATCACGTACGCCGCGCGGCCCAGCGCGCCGGGGCCATCTGTGGCTGCGCCCAGTATACGATATGGCAGAGTCAGGCTGGCGGTTACATCCTTGCCTCTGGATGGCCTGACGGACGCGGACCCGCGCAGGCGGGTCTTGTGGCGGGCGCAGGCCGCGTTCAGGCGCGTTTTTCACCTGCTGACCTGGCAATATCGTATGGTATGTTAGGGCGCGGTGGACAAAGGGTGTATTATCTCTAGCGTTATCGCGCATACTGTGCGCGCCTCGCGCTGCTGGTGGCGGGGTTGCGTTTTCTTTAGCTCGGCTTAGCTCGGCGCCCGACAGGAGTGACACTGCGTGAAGATTCTTGGCCGTCTGGCTGTGTTCCCGACGATTCCGCCTCGCATCGAGCGGCTCTATGAGCTGGCGTATAACCTCTGGTGGTCGTGGACACCCAGCGCACAGGCGCTCTATGCGCTGGTCAATGCCAACCTCTGGGAGCGCGCCGAGCATAACGCCGTCGCCACGCTGGCAGGCGCCGACCCACAGCGCCTGAACGCGCTGGCCGAGGATGGCGATTTCCTGGCGCGCTACGATGCGGTCATGGCCGAGTTCGACGCCTACATGCGCCCCGCCTCCACCTGGTTTAGCGAGCAGTTTCCCGAGAGCGCCAAGGCGATTACGGCCTACTTCTCCGCCGAGTTCGGGCTGCACGAGTCGTTGCCGATCTATTCAGGCGGCCTGGGCATCCTCTCCGGCGACCATTGCAAAGAGGCCAGTGACCTTGGCCTGCCCTTCGTCGCCGTCGGCTTTCTCTATCCGCAGGGCTACTTCCGCCAGCGCGTCAATCGCGACGGCCAGCAAGAGGCGCTCTACGAGAAGCTGGAGTTTTCGCAGGCGCCCGCCCGCCCCGCCAGAGACGCACAGGGGCGCGAGGCGATCATCAGCGTGGAGCTGCCAGGGCGCACGGTCTACGCCAAGGTCTGGCATGTGCAGGCCGGGCGCATCCCGCTCTACCTGATGGATACCGACGTGCCGCAGAATACCCCGGCGGATCGCACGCTCTCGGCGCGGCTCTACGGCGGCGACCACGAGATGCGCATCTCACAGGAGATCGTGCTGGGCATCGGCGGCGTGCGTGCATTGCGTGCGCTGGGCGTGGACGCGAAGGTGTGGCATATGAACGAGGGCCACGCCGCCTTCCTCGGCCTGGAGCGCTGCCGCGAGCTGGTCAACGGGCTGGATGTCGAGTTTGAAGTCGCCCGCCAGATCGCCGCCGCCAATAGCGTCTTCACCACCCACACCCCCGTCGCCGCTGGCAACGATGTCTTCTCCTTCGAGCTGATGGACCGCTACTTCTCATCCTACTGGCCACAGTTGCGCCTCGACCGCGAGAGCTTCATGCGGCTGGCGCGCCAGGATGCGAACTGGGGGTCGGGCTTCAGCATGACCGTGCTGGCGATTCACCTCTCGACCCGCCGCAACGGCGTCAGCCGCCTGCATGGCGAGGTCTCGCGCGCGATGTGGCGCTCGCTCTGGGCCGATGTGGAGGCGAGCGAGGCGCCGATTGGCCACGTCACCAATGGTGTGCATACCGCGTCGTGGCTCAACCCGAAGCTGGGCGACCTCTACGACGAATGGCTGGAGCCGGGCTGGCGTGGCGACATTGACAACCAGGCGCGCTGGGAGCGGGTCAGCGCGATTCCCGACGCCGACTTGTGGGCTGCGCACGAGCAGATGAGGACGACCTGATTGGCTGGGCGCGTGGCCGCATCGCCCGCCAGCGCACCCGCCACGGCGAGGGGCCGCAGACGGTCAGCGCATCGAACGCGCTGCTCGATCCGCACGCGCTGACGCTCGGCTTCGCACGCCGCTTCGCCACCTATAAGCGGGCGACGCTGCTCTTCCGCGACCCGCAGCGTTTGGTGCGCCTGCTGAGCAATCCTGAGCGGCCCGTGCAGATCATCTTCGCGGGCAAGGCGCACCCCGCCGACCGCCCTGGCCAGGAGTTCATCCGCAAGGTCTACAGCTATGCCCAGCAGCCAGAGTTCGCCGGGAAGATCGTCTTTCTGGAGGACTACGACATTGATATGGCGCGGCGGCTGGTGAGCGGCTGCGATGTCTGGCTCAACACGCCGATTCGTCCGCACGAGGCCAGCGGCACCAGCGGCCAGAAGGCCAGCCTGAACGGCCTGCCCAATTGCAGCATCATTGATGGCTGGTGGGAAGAGGGCTACAACGGCAAGAACGGCTGGGCGATTGGCGAGCGCCGCGACTATCAGGACGACGAGACACGCGACGCCGCCGACGCGCTGGCGCTCTATGAGACGCTGGAGCGCGCGATTGTCCCACTCTACTATCAGCGCGGCGATGACGGCCTGCCGCACGAGTGGATCGCGGTGATGAAGGAGGCGATTCGCACGGTTGCGCCGCAGTTCAGCATGAGCCGGATGGTCAAAGACTACGTGCGGGACTACTACATGCCAGCCGCGCAGTCCGGCGAGCGGATGGACGCGCGCAACTATGCGCTGGCCCGCGAGCTGACGGCCTGGGAGCGCACCGTGCGCGAGCGCTGGGGCGAGGTCAGCCTGACCGCGAGCGGCCCCAGCGACGAGCAGATCGCCGAGGGCGAATCGGCGCGCGTGGAGGCGCTGGTGCGGCTGGGTCGTCTGACGCCCGACGACGTGCGCGTGGAGTTGGTGACGGCCCGCGACGAGAACGGCGCGCTGGTGGATCAGCGGGTGGTCGAGATGCGCGCAGGCCGTGAGACGGCAGACGGCGCGCGGCGCTACAGTGCGGCGATGGACCGCTTCCACACCGGCAGCGTGGTCTATGGCGTGCGCATCGCGCCATGCCACCCCGGCTTGGCCTCACCGTTCGAGCTGGGGCTGATTCGCTGGGCGTAGGCGGGAGCGAAACCTCACCCCCTGCCCCCCTCTCCTGCGAGGAGAGGGGGAACCCGCTGGCAATGCCTGAGTAGGTGGCATGGTGTCCTTTCGCCGAGGCAGGGGCTGCTCCCCTCGCCCGGTGGGAGAGGGGCTGGGGGTGAGGTCGCGCGTCTGGCGCATGTGTCCCACTCCACTTGCCTGCGGCGGGGCATCGGGTATACTGAGAGCGCCAGCATACAGCGACGCTGCGGCGTGGCGCCGGGCGTGCTTCATGGGTAGCTGGCAATGCGCTTCGCAACGAGGCGGGGCGCGCACAGGATTGCGTCGCGGATCAATAGCGCATGGGCTGAGACGATGGAGGGGCCTCAGTTGACGAGGTGGAGGCCGTTCGGATCATCAGCGGGGAGCCTCCAGGGCATGCCATTGCCCTAATCAAGACTGCGAAGAAATCCGGCGAGTGATTGCCGGGACAAAGCGCGGCCACTGGCGCACACGATGAGGAGAACGCACAACTTATGTGCGGTATCGTTGGTTACGTGGGTGCGCGGCATGCGACACCCATCTTGCTCGATGGCCTCGCGCGACTCGAATACCGCGGCTATGACTCCGCTGGTATCGCCGTCATCACCTCCACTGGCGAGCTACAGATCGCCAAGGCGCAGGGCCGACTTCAGTCCCTGCGGACACTGGTCGCGACCGCTGAGCCGGTTGGCGTGGTGGGCATCGGCCACACGCGCTGGGCGACCCACGGGCGACCCAATGACGTGAACGCGCATCCCCACGGCGATTGCGCGGATAGGATTACCGTCGCGCACAATGGCATCATCGAGAACTATGCCAGCCTGCGCGACGAACTGATGGCGAAGGGGCACACCTTCCGCTCGCAGACCGATACTGAGACGCTGGCTCATCTGATCGAAGAAGAGTTGGGCGACAGCGATGATCTCAACCTCGCCGTGCGCAACACGCTCAAGCGTGTGACTGGCTCCTATGCCATCGCGGTCGTCAGCCGCGCGCACCCTGGGCGGGTCATCGGCGCACGCAAAGATAGCCCGCTGATCGTCGGCCTGGGCGTGGACGAAAACTTCCTCGCCTCCGACATCCCAGCGATTCTCAAACACACCCGCGAGATCGTGCAGCTCGACGATGGCGACATCGCTGACCTGACCGCCACGACGGTGACGATCAGCGACCTGGATGGCCATCCGCGCCAGCCACCCACGCTGCATGTGGATTGGAACATCGAGGCGGCGGAGCGCGGCGGCTACCCGCACTTCTTCGCCAAGGAGATCGCCGAGCAACCCGACGCGGCGCATCGCGCACTGCTAGGCCGCATCATCACACGCGAGCCAGCGCCCACCCTTGCGCTTGACGCGCTCGACGCGCTGGTGGCCTCAGGTCGGCTCGATGCGGTACGGCGCATCACCTTCCTGGGCTGCGGCACCTCGATTCACGCCGCGATGATCGCACGCTACGCCATCGAGCGCTGGGCGCGGCTGCCGGTGGATGTCGCTATCGCCTCCGAATATCGCTATGCTGACCCCGTCGTGGGGCCAGACACACTCTGCATAGCGATCAGCCAGTCTGGCGAGACGGCGGACATCCTGGCGGCGACCCGGTTGGCGCGTGAGGCGAACGCGCCGATCATCGCCGTGACCAACACCGTCGGCAGCGCCATTACCCGGCTCGCCGATGGCGTGCTCTACCAGCAGGCCGGGCCAGAGATCAGCGTGGCGGCGACCAAATCGTTCATCGCCACGGTGATGACACTCTACCTGCTGGGCGCCTGGCTAGGGCGGCGCGCGCAGACGCTGAGTGAGCCAGAAGAGCAGGCGATTCTGCATGCGCTGCTCGACATCCCAGAGCAGATGCGGCGGACGCTGGCGACGTTCGAGACGCGGGAGGGCCAACAGACGCTGGCGAGCGTCACTGGTCGGCTGAAAGACTGCGCCAGTTGCCTGTATATCGGGCGCGGCGTTGGCTATCCGCTGGCGCTGGAGGGCGCGCTGAAGCTGAAAGAACTCTCGTATGTGCATGCCGAGGGTTTTGCGGCGGGGGAGATGAAGCACGGCCCCATCGCGCTGCTCGACACCGCGACGCCGCTGGTGGCCATCGCCACTGAGGGCAAGACCTATGAGAAGGTCGTCAGCAACATCCAGGAGGCCCGCGCACGCGACGCCTTCATCGTGGCGCTGGCGACCGAGGGCGACGACGCGATTCGCCAGCACGCCGACGCGGTAATCGCCGTGCCGCGCGCGCCGGAGTTCTTCGCGCCGCTGCTGACGGTCATCCCGTTGCAGTTGCTCGCGTATCAGGTGGCGCTGGCGCGCGGCTGCAATGTCGACCAGCCGCGCAACCTGGCCAAGTCGGTGACGGTGGAGTAGTCCTACCGCCGCTGACCATCGCGTGCTACGTGCAAACCGCTAGGACGCTGATCTCACAATGTCGTGAGGTCAGCGCCCTTTTTTGCTGTGCATTCGCGATACTCCAGCCAATCGCGTATGGGCCGCCTGCCGTGCTTGCGCGCGGGTGTAGCTACGGAGTAGGCTTCCAGGGAGAGACTGCCCGGAGAGTTGGCGTCGAAGCGGGCGCAACGAAGGTGAGCGCGGCGTATGATGGGATCTCGCACGATCTATGTGGATGGCTATAACGTCATCCGCAACACGCCTGCGCTGGCCCAGGCCGAGCGCACGAGCCTCGCCGCCGGACGCGACGCGCTGCTGGCGCGCCTGACCGCGCGCTATCGTCACACGCCGCATCGCGTGGTGGTGGTCTTCGATGGCGATGGAAGCGCCGAGAGCGCGCAGCCATTCCC
>JAICSR010000574.1 GCA_025936795.1 Ktedonobacterales bacterium
CGGCAGCTTGCCCTGAGCGAGGGCATGCTGGCCGCGCTCGATGAGGCCAACGCGCCCGCGCTGCGCTGGTATCTCCCCCGCGAGCAGGCGCTCGTGCTGGGCAATGGGCAGCCGCCCACCGTCGCCGACACCGAGGCGCTGGCGGCGCAGCTCTAGGCGCCCGGTCGAATCTGGTCGTATGCTTCACGCCTCCCTCGCGGTGTTACTCGGCTGATAGCGACCCGTCGTACAGGAAGACTGACGATGGTAGAGGGTCACGCAGGCCGCGATGGCTGGAGCGCCGAATCTATGCGCGACGAACGCCCAATTCTGGTTCGCTATGGTCCAGCGCTTGCCCCGGTGGACGCCCGCGACCTTTCCGACATGCCAACGGTCCTTACCGCCGCCATTGGAGTCCGCGAGCGACCATCAGACGCTTCCTCCGATGAGTACGCTGGCGCTGCCTCAACCGAGCGATATGGCGCCTGGCGACCGCTGCTCAAGCAAGCGCTAGTTCTCTGGCTCGCTACCCGCCTGCTCCTGGTCGTCTTCACGCTCGCCGCAGCGGCATTTGAAGCCGTCCACGGCAATCGCCAGGTGTTGAGTTCACCGGGCGCCATGCTGGAGCTTTGGCGACGATTCGATACCACCGCGTATCTGCATATCGTCGAGCAAGGCTATGTTGGCCTCAACCAGGCGGCTTTCTTTCCACTCTATCCCCTCCTGATTGCAGGACCCGCGCATCTCTTTGGCGCTGGGTCTGATCTGCTCGTTGCGCTGCTCATCAGCAATCTGGGGACCCTCGCGGCCTTTCTCGGCATCGCCAAGCTCGCAGTTGACGAAGGCGGCGACCAGCGCATGGCGCGCAACGCGATGATCGCGCTGGCCGTCTACCCCATGGCTTTCTTTCTCGGCGCGGCGTACACCGAAGGCCCATTCATCGCGGCTGCCGTCTGGTGCTTGTGGGCGATGCGGCGCGGTCGCTGGACAACCGCCGTTGGCTGCGCGCTGTTCGCGGCGCTCCTCCGCCCGACCGGAGTCATCCTCTACGCCCCGCTGCTCTTTGAGTTCGCCCGCCAGCATGCGGAGAGCTTGACGGGGTGGTGGCAGAGCCTGCGCGTCACCATGCGCCAGAATGCGCCGCAGACGCTGACTGTGCTGCTGGCCAGTCCGCTGGGCATTGGCCTCTACTCGCTGTATTGTGCGGTCCATTTTGGTGACCTGCTGGGGTGGATGCACTCAGAGGGGCGCTTCTGGGGGCGTCCCTCGATGCCGATCTGGCAGGCGCTGCACGATACCAGTGTGTATATTGTGAGCTTGCGCCCGCTTTCGTCCATGCAGGATAAGAAGCTGGTTGACTATCTGGCGATTCTGCTGGTGCTCATCGTGACGCTCGCGCTGATACGGCGTCAACCCGTCGCGTTCACGCTCTACCTCGCAGGCCTGCTCTATCTGACCCTCGACTCCCCGTTCGTCATCTCGGCTGGCCAGCACTATGCGGTCTACCTCTCGGCGAGCCGCTACATGCTGCCTGCCATTCCCGTCTTCCTCGCGCTTGGCCGCTGGGGTCTGCGCTCGCCGCGCCTGGCGTTGGTAGCGCTGCTCGGCGCGCTGGCGCTGCAAGCGGTCTTTGCCATTTACTTCCTACAAGGGGGATGGGTCGCCTGAGGAAGCCTGACGCCTGTGAGCGCAGCAGGCGACACAGCGTAGTATCTCTGTCTGAGCGATGCGCCCGTAGCTGCGCCCCCAATGCGCTGATGGAGCGACCAGGATGCGACGTCTGCTCGAACGCTTCTCGCGGCTGCTCATCATCTGCGTGCTGGGACTTGGCGCGCTGCTGGCGCTCGCGCTGGTGGTAGGCCTCGTCGCGCTGATCGTCGTGGCGCTCGGCGGCGCACATCACTGACGCGCCCGCGTGTCCTCATCCGCGCATCGCGCTCAGCTCGCCGCTGTTGTA
>JAICSR010000494.1 GCA_025936795.1 Ktedonobacterales bacterium
ATTCGCATCGAGTTCTTCGGTGATGAGATCGAGCGCATCGTCGAGATTGACCCGCTGACGGGCGAGGTGCTGGGCAGTCGCCAGCGCTTCGATGTCTACCCGGCGAAGCATTGGGTCACAACCCAGGAGCGGCTCAACACCGCCATCACCAATATCGAGGCGGAGCTGGTGGTGCGGCTGAAAGAGCTGGAGGGCGAGGGCAAGCTGCTGGAGGCGGCGCGTCTGCGCCAGCGCACCAACTTCGACATCGAGATGCTGCGCGAGACGGGCATCTGCTCCGGCATCGAAAACTACTCGCGCCACCTTGCCGGGCGTGGCCCAGGCGAGCAGCCCTGGACGCTGCTTGACTACTTCCCGCCCGACTTTCTGATGGTGGTGGATGAGTCACATGTGGCGCTGCCGCAGGTGCGCGGCATGTTCAACGGCGACCGCGCCCGCAAGCAAGTGCTGGTGGATTATGGCTTCCGTTTGCCCTCCGCGCTGGACAATCGCCCGCTGACCTTCCCAGAGTTCCTCGATCATCTCAGTCAGGCGATCTTCGTCTCGGCGACGCCTGGCCCCTTCGAGTACGAGCATAGCCATGTCGTGGCCGAGCAGATCATCCGCCCGACTGGCGTACTCGATCCGTTGATCAGTGTGCGCCCGACTGAGGGGCAGATAGACGATCTGCTGGCCGAGATTCGCCACCGCACCGAGAACGGGCAGCGCGCACTGGTGACCACGCTCACCAAGAAGATGGCCGAAGACCTGGCCGACTACCTGCAAGAGATGGGCGTCAAGGTCCACTACCTGCACTCCGAGATCGAGACCATCGAGCGGATCGAGATTCTGCGCGACCTGCGGCTGGGCGTCTACGATGTGGTGGTGGGCATCAACCTGCTGCGTGAGGGCCTCGACTTGCCCGAAGTGTCGCTGGTGGCGATACTCGACGCCGACAAGGAGGGCTTCCTGCGTTCGACGGGATCGCTGATTCAGACAATTGGGCGCGCTGCGCGGCATATCGAGGGGTCCGTGCTGATGTACGCCGACCACATCACCGATTCGATGCGCCGCGCGATAGATGAGACCAATCGCCGCCGCGAGATTCAGCAGCGCTACAACGAAGAGCATGGCATCACGCCGATAGGCATCAAGAAAGAGGTGCGTGCGCTCTCCGACCGCTTCCGTCCAAGTGAGCAGGCGGATGAGGCCGAAGGCGCGCTGGCCCTCGGCGAGCTGCCTAAAGACGAGATTGCGCGCATGATCAAAGCGCTGGAGTCGCAGATGAAGCAGGCGGCGAAGTCGCTGGAGTTCGAGAAGGCGGCGCAACTGCGCGATCAGGTGGTGGAGCTGCGCCGCGCGCTGGTGGAGTAGACTGGCGGTTGAAACCGCGCCTGAAGGCGACTGCGGTCGCCACAAGACCCGCCTGCGCGGGTCCACCTCCGGGTTCGGGCCGCGCAGGTGGACCTTGTGGACGGAGGCCCTTCAGGCGCGGTTTCAACGTCGGCCAGGCCGACACGATGACGGTGTACACAGACCCTGCGGGAGATTCGCATGACTGACCAGCGCGAAGACGCGACCTACGACGCCTATCTGCTGCGCTATCCAGATGGTTCGTGGCTGGCGCAACTTGCCGACCTGCCAGGCGCCTATGCGACCGGCGCCTCGCAAGAGCAGGCGACAGCGCGGCTGACGGCGGCGATTCCCGCCTACTATGCCTGGCTCAGCCAGCACGATGAATACACTCCCACGACCCATAGCACGCCACATGTGACAGTGCGCGAGGTCGCGGAGGTTGGCGAGGGGGCAGGCCGCGAACTGGGCGCTTTCTTCGCGGGTGACTCCCAGCCTGTGAACGACGAAGACCTCGACTGGTGGCTCGCGGCGCTTGGCTGGGCCTACGATGATCTGCTGGCGCAGGCGCAGCGCACGCCAGACGAAGCGAAGTACCTGCTGCTTGGCGCGGTAGCGAGGCTGCAGCTCGATCTGGTGAGCTACGCGACGGGCGCCCCGCCGCCAGCGCCCACCAGCGAGCCAAGTGTGCAGGCGCTCGTACCCACAGCTCGCAGCGCAGCGCTGGCGGCGTTCCGCGCGACCTCCGCCGAGCAGCGGGCGGCCGTGCGCGAGGTGGATGGCCAGCGCTGGTCGGTGCGGCGTGGCCTGCGTGAGAGCGCGCTCTTGGTGCGCCGCGCGACCGACGAGTTGGCCGGGCAGAGGTAGAGGAGTGGCAAGCAGCATGGCTCTGGACACATCGGCGCCCAGCGCGCAGACCCGCACGACGCGCTATCCCAGCTACCTCGCGCTGTATGAGACAGGCGAACTGGCGCGCCGCGCAGACGAAGCGTGGGAGCTGCTGCGCTGCTGCACGGTCTGCCCGCAGAATTGTCCGGTGAACCGCATCGCGGGCAAGACGGGCGCCTGCCATTCGGGGACCGACATCATCGTTGGCTCGTGGAATCTCCATCGGCGCGAGGAGCCGCCGATCAGTGGCACGGGCGGCGCGGGGACGATCTTTTTCGGTGGCTGCCAGGCGCGCTGCTCCTATTGTCAGAACTACTGGCTGAGTCAGATGGGCAACGGCCTGCGGGTGGGGCCAGAGCGGCTCGCCGAGATGATGCTCTATCTCCAGCGCAAGGGCGCGCACAACATTGATCTGGTGACGCCCACCCACTTCGTCCCGCAACTGCTCAA
>JAICSR010000053.1 GCA_025936795.1 Ktedonobacterales bacterium
AGATCAGCCAGAAGGCTGGCCCGCGCAGCGCCCACCACAGCGGAATCAGCGTGTAGAAGCCGCAGCGCGCGACATCGCAGACGATCATCAGGCGTCGGCGATCTACGCGGTCGACGATGGTCCCGGCAAAGACGCCCGCGATGAGCTGGCCGATGCCGTTCACGCCAGTGACGAGGCCCATCTGCGCGACAGAACCAGTCGCCTGGAGGACGAGCAGCGGCAATGCAACCAGCGCAAACGAGTCGCCCAGCACCGAGAGGGTTTGGCCTGCCCAGAGGATGTTGAAGCCACGGTTGCCCCAGAGTTGCGCTGATGGGCTGACGCCAGTGGGAGAGATCGTGGAAGGCTTGGCCTCGTGGGTGGCGCGCACTGGTCAGGTTCTCCTTGCGCGATCAAGCGCGTAGGGCATGCAGGCGCGCAACGCGGAATGGCGTTCGGCGGCGCCGCTCAGCATATCCTACCGTGCCGACAGCGCCGCGCGCCAAAGAAAAGCGCTTGAGCGACCGACGGACGTCTCGCAGGTCACTCAAGCGCTGGCTGGCGCTGGCGTCGCTGAGCTTGCCCCGCCCGCTTATGTGGGCAGGGCAAGCGAACAGCGTGCGCTTCCACTAGCCTTCTGTGGACTCGTACTGATCTTTGATCTGCGCCACGATCGTCGGATCGAGCAGGGTGGTCGTATCGCCCAGGACACGCCCCTCGGCGATGTCGCGGAGCAGACGGCGCATGATCTTGGCGCTGCGGGTCTTTGGCAGCTCGGACGTGAAGTAGATTTTCTTCGGGCGCGCGATTGGCCCAATCGCCTGGGTCACATGCTCGCGTAGCTCCGCCGTCAGCGCGTCATTCGGCGCATGGCCGCTACGCGGGGTCACAAAGGCGACAATCGCCTGCCCGGTGATGGGATCACTTGCGCCGATGACCGCCGCTTCTGCGACGGCGGGATGACTCACGAGCGCGCTCTCCACCTCCATCGTGCCGATGCGATGGCCGGAGACATTCAGCACGTCGTCAACACGACCGAGCAGCCAGTAGTAGCCGTCATCGTCGCGTCGCGCGCCGTCGCCCGTTAGGTATACGCCTGGATAGCGCTCCCAGTAGGTGCGGACGTAGCGATCGGCGTCGCCCCAGATCGTGCGCGACATCGCGGGCCACGGTCGCTTGATGACCAGATTGCCGCCAGTATTCGCAGGCACGCTGTTCCCGTTTTCATCGAGGATATCGGCTTCGATGCCGGGGAACGGCATGGTGGCGGAGCCTGGCTTGGTGGTGGTGATGCCGGGAAGCGGCGTGATCATAATCATGCCCGTCTCGGTCTGCCACCACGTATCAACAATCGGGCAGCGCTCGTGGCCGATATTCTGGTTGTACCAGATCCACGCTTCGGGGTTGATCGGTTCGCCGACAGTGCCGAGGACCCGCAACGAGGAGAGATCGTGCGCCTTGGGATACTGGTCGCCCCAGCGCATAAACGTGCGGATGGAGGTGGGGGCAGTATACAGAATCGAGACGCCATATTTCTCGATCAGCGCCCAGAAGCGGTCCTTGTCGGGATAGTCGGGCGCGCCCTCATACATCACGCAGGTCGCGCCGTTGGTCAGCGGGCCATAGACGATGTAGCTGTGGCCAGTGACCCAGCCAATGTCGGCGGTACACCAGTAGACATCGTCCTCTTTCAGGTCGAAGATCCACTCGTGCGTCAGCGAGGTGCCGACGAGGTAGCCCGCCGTCGTGTGCATCTGGCCCTTCGGCTTGCCAGTCGTGCCAGAGGTGTACATGATGTAGAGCGGGTGCTCGCTGTCGAGCGCCTCTGGCTCGACGATGCGCCGCGATGCGCGTGCGACGGCATCGTGATACCAGACATCGCGCCCCTCTTTCATGTTGACTTCGCGCACAGCCGGGCCAACACGCTGCACCACCAGCATCTTTTCGACAGTCGGCGCGTCAGCCACGGCCGCATCGGCGATGTCCTTGAGGGCGACGACGTTGCCGCGCCGCCAGCCGCCATCGGCGGTGACGACGACCTTGGCCTGGCAGTCGATCGCGCGGTCGCGTAGGGCCTCGGAGCTGAAGCCGCCGAAGATGACGGTGTGCGGGGCGCCGATGCGCGCACACGCCAGCAGGCCAATGGCCAGCTCGGGGATCATTGGCATGTAGAAGGCGACACGGTCGCCTTTGGTCACGCCGAGATCGAGCAGGACGGCGGCGAACTGATTGACCTCGCGGTACAGGTCGCGATAGGTCAACACGCGCGAGTCGCCTGGCTCACCCTCCCAGATGATCGCGGCCTTGTTGCAGCGCCAGGTCTTGTTGTGGCGGTCCACAGCGTTGTACGAGGCGTTGAGCTTGCCTCCGACGAACCACTTCGCCCACGGGGCATCCCATTCGAGCACTTTGTCCCAGCGCTGGAACCAGTCCAGGCGATTAGCGGCTTCCGCCCAGAACCCCTCGGGGTCATCGTGGGCGCGCTGATAGACGGAAGGGTCGCGGACGTTGGCGTTGGCGGTGAACTCAGGTGAGGGAGGAAACCGCCGGGTTTCCTGCAGCAGCGCGTCAATGTTCGTGGACGTTCCAGAGGATCCCTGAGGAGACGACATGTAGGCCCCCTTCGCACTCTGCGACGCGGTCGAGCATTGGCCGCATCGGCTGACGCTACAGCGACGGCAATCGTATCGAACGGCGTACACAGCGCGCTCGATGCTGCTATGATATCAGATATTGACGAAATGATTCCAGATTGTTCAGAATATCGCTATGCAGGGTATTCCGCAGTGCTATGCCGTATGATACACTGCGTCTAACACAAGGCATGTTTGCCTGCCTCCTTGACAACGACGACACGTTTCCGTATTACTCTCTGCAATTCATTCGCATGGGCGGCCTTCGCCCGAAGTCGCTTGCTGCTCGCATACTGCTCGCTTGCGCATCAGGAACTGTAGGTCAGAGACCACGTCGCGCGATGAGCCATTCACCCTTGTCGCGCTGGTGGATAGAGCGTCCTTCTCCATGCAGGAAAGGAGGCACATGCGACTGCGCGGTTACGCCGCTCGCGCAACCTGGCGCGCCCACGCAGGAACGACCCTGCGCTCGACCCTCGAACGTGAGCCGACGTATCTGGTGTCGGCCTGAAGCAAGCTGGTGAGGAGACGCTGTCGTTTCTTTGCCCAGAGAGGAGTCATCATCGTGTCAGAGGTGAAAATCGCGAATCCTGGTCCGCTTGGTCTGAGTGGCTTTGCGCTCACCACGCTGGTGCTGAGCGTCTGGAATGGCGGCATATTGAGTGGCGCTGATGTGCTCATCGTCGTTGGCCTGGCGGTCTTCTACGGTGGTCTTGCGCAGTTCTGCGCGGGCATGTGGGAGTTCCGCACGGGCAATACGTTTGGCGCAACGGCGTTCGTTTCATACGGCGCGTTCTGGTTGTCGTTCGCCGCGTTGTTTATCCCTGGCTTCGGGATCATCTTCGGCTCGAAAACAGGGCCATCTGGAAATGCGCTCGGCTGGTACCTTGTGGGGTGGGCGATCTTCACTGGTATCATGATGCTCGCCTCGTTCCGCACCAATGGCGCCACGGCGCTGGTGTTCATTTTGCTGTTCATCACCTACGTCCTGCTGGCCATCGGCGCATTCAACGGCGCTGCGGCTGGCGACGGCTTGACCAAAATCGGCGGCTATACGGGCATCCTGACCGCTCTGGCCGCGTGGTATGTGGCGCTGGCTGGCGTGCTGGCTGGCGTCTCCAGCGGCAAGATCAACCTGCCCGTGATGCCGATGGCGTAAACCCTCGCATTCGCACACTCTGGCCCCCGCTCACTGCTGCTGAGCGGGGGCCTTCGCTTTGGCGCCGCGCGGCGCGGCATGGTCCAGCGCGTTTGACTGACTCCAGTGTGTGCGGTACACTGTCTTTGAGGTCGCGCTAGGCGGGGAGTTGGGGCTTCCCTGTACTTGAAATGCTCCGTATGCAAGGCTGAATTCCCGCCCGAGAGTTGTGTCGACCCAGCTTTGTCTGTGCTTGATGATTATGAGGATTCAGTCCCCGCGCGGCACACACCTGCGAACCCCGTCAGGTCGGGAACGAAGCAGCGGTAAGTGGGTCACTGTGGGCGCCGCGGGAACGCTGGGTCTGAGTCGGATGGTAACGGGGGCTGGCAGATGCGAACCGACGGCGGGTGCGCGATCCACTATTTCCTCTCCGCACGAGCAGCGCCCCATGCCGCGAGTGCCGCCCAGGTGGCGGTCAATCGCGCGCTTGTGAGTCCGGTTGTCGGCGCCAACCCACCCCGCGCTTCGTCTCTATCAGCAGGGGATGCTGCGCGTCGTCGCGCTGGCCCAGGAGGCGGCGCTCGCTGCCGCGTCCGCTGCTGAATTCTCCCGGTGTACTATCACTCTTCCGAGGCGCGCTATGGCATCGCAATCATACTATCGCAAATGGCGTTCACAGACCTTCTCCGATCTGATCGGCCAGGAGGCGGTGACGCGTACCCTGCTCAATGCCGTGCGTGACGGTCGGTTGGCCCATGCCTATCTCTTCTGCGGACCGCGCGGCACCGGCAAGACGAGCGCAGCGCGACTGCTGGCGAAGGCGATCAACTGCCAGAATCCACACGATGGCGAGCCGTGTAACGAGTGCGTCTCGTGCCAGGAGATCGCGGCGGGGCGCTCGCCAGATGTCATCGAGATAGACGGCGCCTCGAACAATGGCGTGGACAATATTCGCGAGCTGCGCGAGAACGTGAATCTGATGGGCAGTGGCGGCCACTACAAGGTCTACATCATTGACGAAGCCCACATGATTACGCCGCAGGCGTTCAACGCGCTGCTGAAGACGCTGGAGGAGCCGCCGCCGCATATCATCTTCGTCTTCGCGACGACTGAGGCGCAGAAGATGCTGCCGACGGTCGTGTCGCGCTGCCAGCGGTTCGATTTCCACCGCATCCGCATGGCTGACATCGTGGCGCGACTGAAGCATGTGGCCGATGGTGAAGGGCTGTCGTTGGAGCCAGCGGCGGCTGACCTGCTCGCCCGCGCGGCGCAGGGCGGCCTGCGCGACGCGCTCAGCCTGCTCGATCAGGCGGTAGCGCTGTGTGGCGACCAGGTGGACCTGGAGCGTACCCGCGCGATGCTAGGACTGGCCGATGTTGGCGCGTTGCGGCGGGTGATCGCCTGCGTGGCCGAAAACCGCGCGGCTGATGCGCTGGACCAACTCAACGAGATGGTGACCAACGGCGCAGACCTTCGCCAGCTCAAGAGCCAGTTCGCCGAGGAGTGGCGTGGGCTGATGCTGGCGCGCGCAGGCGCCGACTTGACGCGTGTGCTGGATTGCACGGAGGACGAGGCGCGCGACATAGCGGCGTTGGCTGAGCGC
Source organism: Ktedonobacterales bacterium (assembly GCA_025936795.1). Taxonomy (GTDB): domain Bacteria; phylum Chloroflexota; class Ktedonobacteria; order Ktedonobacterales; family JADMIN01; genus JAKAIY01. The sequence continues at coordinate 5,357 of JAICSR010000053.1, forward strand.
TTTTCGCTCGACGATCTGATGACCTGCGCGCGGGTCTTTGCGCGCAACGATGGCCCAGCGCGTGGACTGCCCACGCCGCAACTGGCGCTGGAGTTGGCGCTGCTCGAATGCTTGAGCATCCATCGGGGCGAGAACGTGGTCGCGCAGGCTCCAGCACAACCTCCCACACAGGCGCCACGCACGCAGCCTGCTCTGTCGTCGCCAGCCCCTGCGCGCGCGGCCACGCCTCAACCACCACGCGCCGCACAGCCTGCGTCGTCAGTCGAGGAGCTTGATCTGGCCGCGATTGACGCGGGGACCTGGGCTGGCCCTGCCGAGACAGCGGCGTCCACCCAGCCAGCGCCCCTCGCCGCTGAGCTGATGGCCGCGCCTGCCGAGCCGTGGGACGAGGAGCCGACGACTGACCAGGGCGGCCCCGATGGCCGCGACTGGGTCGCCGAAGCGCAGCGCAACTGGTCATTGATTCGCAAGATTTGCCGTCAGAAGCCGCCGATGGGTCCAGTCGCAGGCGGTCTCCTGAGCGCAGCGGACCCTGTCAGCGTCACGCCCGGAGACCCGCCAGTACTCGTCATCCGCACCAAGTTCGAAATTCACCTGAACAAGTTCCGCGAACCGGAGATGCGCAGCGCAGTGGAATGGGCATTGGAGCAGGCGCTTGGCGCGCCGCTACGCACGCATTTCATCTCTGGCAGCGAGCCGCAGCGTGGTGGCGTTGGAGCGCGCAACGCGGCGAGCGCACCGGTAGCGCAGGCCTCGGCGACGCAGCGGCCACAGGTTTATGAGCGTGGCGCAGACAGTGCGACTGGCGCGAGTGGCGTGAGTGACACGGCGAGTAACGGACATCGGGCTACGACTCCACAACCCTCGCAGGCGTCGCAGGCGTCGCAGGCGTCGCAGGCGTCGCAGGCGTCACGTGCGCCGGGCAAGCCGACCGCTGGCCGCACGGAGATTCGCGAGCGAGCCGCGCAGTCTGCTCAGCCTGTGGCGCCTACGCCAGCGCCCTCACAACTCGAACAGGCGGCGCGTGAAGACCCTGTGGTGCAGGAGTTCGCGCGCATGCTCCATGCTGAGGTGGGCGAGGTGCGCGCGCTCGACACACATGGTGCGCATGATGGCGACGAGTCCTGAGGGCGAGAGTAAGCGTCTCGCGCGTGGACATGGCGCCAGGGAGCGGCAAGCGCATGGATGATGCAATGGATGGCGCAGTGGAAGCTCTGCTGGCTGCGCTGCGCCAGTCCGGCGACGCTGGCAAGTCAGCGCGCGCGCAAGTGGCGCACGCGGGCGCCGAGGCGAACGTGGGCGAGCGGCAGCGATTGCGCGCGGAGGCGGCAGCGGCGCTGGGACGCAGCCTGCTCCCGACTGATCGCCCACTTGCGCGCTGGCTGCTACAGCAAGAGATTGCGGCGCATGAGGCGCGTGGCCACGGCGCGAGTGAGGCGCTCTACACGTTGGTCGCCGCTGTCGCCCGCTTCGCCCAGCCCGACGATGCGCTCTTGCTCTGGCGAGCACGGCAGGCGACGCCCGAGACGCGGGCGGGTGTGGATGTGGAGCAGCTTGGGCGCGCTGGCCTTGCTCCCACGCGGGCTGCGCTGGAGCGCGTGGCCGCGCACACTGGCGCTCACGCTGCGGACGCCGACGATGCCCAGCAGGCGTTGCGCTGGCTGGATGCGGGAGCCGCAGCGGGCGCTTTCGACGACCTGCCGGAGTACTTCCTCTGGGCCGATGAGCGGTTTGGCCTGACAATCTCGGGACCAACCTGACGGGTCAGTGGGCCAGCGTCGCGTGACGACGCGCACACACTCTCTGACATGGAGCCGTAATCTTCCTGGCGCGGTTGGCGCTGAGTGATTGAGTGGAGGGAACAGGCGAGATGGCGACTGATGCGACCGATGCGGCCGAGGCGGGACAGCAGCAAGTGACGCTGGCGATCACCAGCGACGACGTGCGCGCCGCCGCCGACCGACTGCGCGGGGTGGCGCACCGAACGCCAGTGATGCATGCGTTGAGTCTCGATGCCGAGGCTGGCGCGCAGGTGTGGCTCAAGTGCGAGCAGTTCCAGCGTGCGGGGGCGTTCAAGTTTCGCGGGGCATACAACAAGATTGCCAACCTCTCTGAGGAGGAGCGCCAGCGCGGCGTGATCGCCTTCTCGTCGGGCAATCATGCGCAGGCCGTGGCGCTCTGTGGCAGGCTCTTCGCCATCCCGACGGTCATCTGCATGCCCACCGATGCGCCCTCCGTCAAGGTGGAGGCGACGGCAGGCTATGGCGCGGAGATTGTCCAGTACGACCGCATGACGCAGGACCGCGAGGCGCTGGCGCGCCAGATTGCCGAGGAGCGCGGCCTGACCCTCGTGCCGCCCTACAACGACGCGCTCATCATGGCTGGCGCGGGAACGGCGGCGCTCGAATTGCTGGAGGAGCAGCCCGACCTCGACGTGATCGCTGCGCCCGTCGGCGGCGGTGGGCTGATCTCAGGAACGAGCGTGATTGCGCACGCGACCCGCGCGGGCATTCACGTCGTAGGGGTCGAAACGGAGGCGGCGAATCATGCCTACCTCTCGAAGCATCGCGACGAGCGTGTGACGATTGACCCGCCCGATACGATTGCCGATGGCATCCGAACGGTGGCGCTGGGGCAGCTGACCTGGCCAGTCGTGCGCGAGTCGGTGGACGATGTCATACTGGTAAGTGACGACGAGGTGAAGGCGACCATGCGCTTCCTGCTGATGCGCCTGAAGATCGTCGCTGAGCCAACGGGCGCTGTAGCCGTCGCCGCCGCGCGGACGGGCAAGCTCAACCGCTTTGGCCGCCGCATCGGTGTCATCATCAGTGGTGGCAATGTCGCGCCTGAGACGCTCTGCGCGATCCTCGCCGAGGGCTGACCGCGAACATGGCACAGCGCGATAGCGCGCGACAGAGGGGCGCCGCATCCCATCCAGGGAACGCAGCGCCCCTCCGTCATGTCGTAGCGGTCGCGCTAGGAGAGCGCAGACCTCGTGCGCTGCGAGCTGGCAGGCTCACGCGCCACGACGCTCTCCGGTTGCGGCGCAGGCTTCATCGCATCCGGGCGGATGATCAGCGCGGGCGCGACGGTGGCGCTCAGCACGCGCTCAGTCACACTGCCAATCGCGAGCCGCGCCAGACCGGTGCGTCCATGCGTGGCCATGGCGACCAGATCGCAGCCGTCACTCACATGCGCGCCTGTGACTAGCCCATCCGCGCGGGTCAGCCTGGCGATGGCGTCCGCCGCATCCACCTCCAGGATAACTGAGGTGATGACCCGCGCCCGTCCCGCGCTGGCGGCGCGGATGCGCTGCGCAAGGCGGTCCAGCTCGGCGGCTACCTCAACGCGCGCCGTATCACGTAGCGGGTCGGGCGCGGCGGTATTGAGGAACGGGATGACACGCACAAGGTGCAGCTCATAGGCGCCATCAGCTGCGAAGACCTCTCCCATGATCTGCGCTGGTTCCAGCGCAGCCTCCGCCAGCTCAGAGCCATCGAGTGGCACGAGGATGCGGAACGGATGCGTTCGAGGGCCATCCTCGCCCAGCGCTGGTCCCTGCTGCCGCACGAGCAGCACGGGAATCGAGGCGTGGCGGACCACCGCCGACGCGACGCTGCCCAGCATCCAGCGCGAAAGCCCTGTGCGTCCGTGGCTGCCGATGACGACAGCATCCACCCCGGTTGTCGCGATGGCATCGAGAATCACGCGCGTGGGTACGCCGAACTCCACCAGCGTCGTGACGGTGACGCCGTGCAGCGCGGGCCGTTTCGCTACCTCGCTCAGGTAGGCGCGCGCCTCGCTTTCCTCCCGCTCGGTCGCTGCGTAGCTGGCGCCGACCGCCGGGATCATGTAGGCGCCAACATCAGGGACATTGGGAACGACGCGCAGCAACGTGATGGCGCTCTGGCGCGCTCTGGCGATCTGCGCGGCGATTGGCAGCGCCCGCTCTGCGCGCGTGGAGCCATCGAGTGGAACAAGGATGTTGTGGAACATGGAACCCTCCCCTAATACGGACACATCGCCGCTGCACAGCATGCTACTCCTCAGCGCGCACGCCAATCACGCCGATGCACTGTCCACGCGCCACGGCGACCACGAAATAGGCGCGGGCGCCTGCGCGTTCGATGCGCTCGGCGACGCGCGCTTCGGCCAATTGTGGCCGCGCGCCGATGTCGTCGAGAAAGCTGCGGCGACCCAGCGCGAAGAGCGCGCCATCCACCAGCGCGATAGCGCCAACATCGCGCACACTGGTCACCACGCGTTCGACAAATGCTGGTTTGACGCCCAGTGCGCTAATCGCATGGGCTAGCGCCGCGCCGGTGGGGCTATGCAGTGACGGCGCTAGCCCTGCCGCCAATCGCAGCAGTTCGTGGCGACCGCGCGGGTCTACTGGCGTAATGACGCTCAGCGCTCCCGCTGGCGCGCCCTCTGGCGCCATCGTGGGTATTTGGTCGCGCGCCAGTCGCTGCTGAGCGGAGTCATTCAGAGATGTCATGTTGTTATCCTTCGTGTGCTGGTTGTTCGCAGACGCCGCCTGGCGCAGTGGCCATAGACACCGTATCCCTGCGCAGTCACAAACTCGTCACTACGTAGCGCACGTGTGTCACGGCGCGCTCACACCACGTCGCGCCACTTTGCGCAGACAGCGCACGGCCAGCGGAAGACGTTCTCCGCTGGCCGCGTGAGCGATGGGGCGCGCACGGCGTCTACTCGGTGGGGTTGGTAGCGAGGAGATAGCCAACGCCAGTTTTCGTGAGCAGATAGCGCGGGTGTGTGGGGTCAGGCTCCAGCTTGCGGCGCAGACGATTCACGTTGACTTGCAGCAGGTGGCTCTCACCCTCATATTCGTCGCCCCAGACATGCGTGAGCAGGAGGTCCTGCGTGATGACACGCCCGGCGTTCTGCGCAAGATAGGCCAGCACGCGATATTCCACTGGCGTCAGGTCTACGTCGCGGCCCGCCATCGTGACACGCCGCTGTCCATAGTCAATCGTGAGATCGCCAATCGTTGTCACGGTTTGCACGCCGTGGCCCGCGTCGTTGTGGGCGGCCTGTGAGCGGCGCAGCACCGCCCGCACGCGCGCCAGCAACTCCTCGATGCTGAAGGGCTTGGTCAGGTAGTCATCGGCGCCCAGATCGAGGCCGCGTATCTTGTCCTGGTCTGCTCCGCGCGCCGTCAGAATGATGATGGGCAGGTTGGAGAACTCGCGCACACGCTGGCAGACGGTGAAGCCATCGAGCCTGGGCATCATCAGATCGAGCAGCGCCAGATCGGGCAGGCGCGCCTCGATCTGCTCCAGCGCCTGTTGGCCGTCGCTGGCGGCGATGACTTCATAGCCGTCCATCTGGAGGTTGCGCGTCACCAGTCGCAGCAACTGCGGATCATCGTCGGCGGCGACCACTGTCGTTTTCTTCGCTGGCATCTGAGCCGTTCCTTTCGAGGCGCCACTCCATCGGCGCGATGTCGCGCACGTGTCATTCTACCGCGCCAGGCGTCACATGCAGATCGTCGAGCGCACTCAGCATGCGCTGAGCCGTCTGGGCGATGGTGAGCGAGGAGGTGTCAATGATCGGGAAGTCGCGTTGGTCGCGCCAGGGGAGCATCATGTCGTAGATCGTGCGGAGCATGTCGGGCGCGAGCAGGCGGCGACCGTGGCGTTGCGCATTGCGCGCAGCGACCGTGGCATAGCTGGGGAGCAAGATGATCAGCGTGTGCGGCGTCTCCGCCAGCAAATGGCTCCAGCCAGCATAGTTGACCTGCTCCCAGAGCGGAAAGATCGCATCGTCAATCACGCAGGTGATGCCCTCGGCGACATAGCGCCGCGCCATATCAGCGCAGTTGCGCCGCGCGATGTTGTACTGCCAATCTGTCTCAGGCGTCCAACCGTCTCTGGGGTCAGCCAGGCCCGCCTTGACGAACTCTCGCACAGCATCCAGCTCAATATGCGCCGAGTACGGCCCCTGTGCGCTGGCCCAGGCCTCTGCGGTGGCGCTCTTGCCGGCGCCCGCTGGCCCGGTGACGAGCATGATGAACGCGCCTCCTCCAGACATGGTTCTCCCCCCACCTGTTCTGCGACTTGCTCGATTGCGCTTGCGCCATTGGGATGCGCAAGCAGCATGCATGGCGCCGACACGGCCTCGCTGACGTCCGCTCAAAACTGAGTATACTAGAGCATTGAGCGCATGCGGCGCCCGTCGTGCAGGCTACACCGTTGCTGCGCCAGGGCGAGCGCGCTGTGAGGCTCAAACGCGGTGTGCGACAAGAGAGACGACATGCAATCACCACGACCATCAGATGACAGCCCGACGCCGGAAGCTGCGGGCGCACTCGCTGCTTGGTGGCGCGCTGGCGCTCATACAGCGACGGCTGCGCAGCATTGGGCGCGGCTGGCTGCGCGGCGGGCCTGGGAATCGCCGGAGGTCGTGCGGTTACGCAGGTTGACATTGGCGGCGCGTCGTGCGCCGTGGTCGGGCGCGGTAGTTATCGTGGGTGGCGCCGTGTTTATCACGCTGCTCATCCTCGTCCTGGAGCGCATGACCCACCTGCCCAATCGTGGCGTCATGTATCTCCCTGTCGTCGCATTCATCGCCTACCACTGGGATTGGCGACATGGCGCGGTCGCTGCGCTGCTCGATCTCATCTGCATCTACTTCTTTCTGTCGCCGCCCATCGCCGACCTCAAGCCATTGGCCCCTGACCTCACCACGGCGCTGGTGACAGACGCCGCCTCCATCGCGTTCGTGCTGGCCATCGTGCAGCTTGCGGCGAATCGGCGCGCGCTGGCGGAGCGCGAAGCGGCGCGCTTTGCCGCGCTCACATCAGTCGGGCTGGCGCTGGCAGGCGAACTGAACGAGGAGCGCCTGCTACGGCTGATTGCGCGCACCGCTTGCGACCTGACCGGCGCTGAATTCGCGGCATTTACGCTACGCCCGTTCGATGCGAGTGGACGACCCCTCGCGCCAGCGCGCGGCGAACGTTTCCATCTGGCGGCTATCGTCGGTGTCACTCCTGAGCAGGAGGCGCTCTTACAGCGAATGGCGCTCGGTGGCGATGGACTGCTGGAGCCGATCTTCCATCAGGGCCGACCCGTGCGGGTCGCGGATGCAGCGGCGATGATGGCGTCGGCTGCGCATGATGGCGACCCCACCATGGATGGACACGCGGATGGAGCGACCCGCGCTGCACGTATTGGGAGCGCCATGCAACCCGCCGCGCAGGCCGTTGGGAAGAGTGTGGAGGCGCGCCGCATGCCGAACGGGCATCCTGTGGTGCGGAGCTTTCTGGGAGCGCCGCTGCTCGACCGTATGGGCGATGTGCGCGGTGGGCTGCTGCTCGGCCACATCGAGCCAGATCACTTCACCGAGAACGATGAGCGCTTGCTGATGGGGCTGGCCGCGCAGGCCGCCACAGCGCTGGAGAACGCGCGGCTCTATCAGGCTGCGCAAGCTCAGGCGCAGGAGCTTGATGTCATCTTCGAGAGCATCGCCGATGGCGTGGCGCTGGTGGATGGGCAGGGGCAGACGATCCGCGAGAATGGCGCGGCCAAGACGCTGCGCGCGGCGTCAGCGCCCGGCGCGGCAGGCGCCCCGCTCGATCTGAAGCAGGCGGGGGCCCGTCACTCGCTCATCGAGCGGGTGGCGGTGGCGGGCGAGCCGCGCGAGTATGCGATCTCGATCACCCCGGTCAATGCGGCTTCCGGGGCAGCGGACACAGGCGCGCCTGCCGTGGAGGACGCCAACCAGGATGGCGCCGCGCCTGCCAGTGGGCGAGCGGGAGCCGTGGTGGTCTGGCATGATGTTACTGAGGCGCAGCAGCTGATCGTCGAGCGGCGCGCGCTGGCCGAAGCCGAGGCGCGCCAGGCCTTGCTGCAGGTGGTGGTAGATGAACTGCCCAGCGGCGTCTATCTGGCGCATGGGCCAGACGCGCGACTCGTCCTGGCGAATCGTGCGGCGCTCGACGCCTGGGGCGCGCCCTGGCGTGTGGGGCAGCCGATGGTGGACTTTCTGCGCGAGCATGCCACACGCGTGGTGCGACCAGATGGCCAACCACTGCCACTCGATGAGTTGGCGACCTTGCAGGCCGTGCGCTCAGGCGAGCCGGTGCGCCACCATCAGGAGATCATCGCGCGCGCTGATGGCACAACACTGCCAGTGCTCTTCAATGCGGTGATCGTCAGGCCAGACCTGTTGCGCAATCTGGCGCCGACCAGCCCGACCGCTCAGCCCAGCGATGAGCATGTCGTCGTGGTTGTGCTGCAAGATCTGACGCCGGTGAAGGCCGCCGAGCAGCTCAAGGATGAGTTTATCGCGATGGCGGCCCATGAACTACGCACGCCGATGACCGCCGTGAAGGGCTATGCGGAGATGCTGGAGCGGGGCGCGCGCAGTGGCCAGGGTGTTCCTCTGGATGAGTGGCAGCTCGAGGCGCTCGACTCAATTGACCAGGCGACCACGCGGCTCGTGGACCTGACGAACGATCTGCTCGATGTCTCACGATTGCAGGCCAATCGGCTGGAGCTACGGCGCGAGCCGCACGATCTGCTGGCGTTGGCGCGGCGCGTCGCGCGGCGCTTCCAGGTGACGACGCAGCGCCATCAGATCAGCATACGCTCGCCGCAGGAGTATGTCGTGGCAGATATCGATGCGCCGCGTATGGAGCAGATCATCGGCAACCTGTTGAGTAATGCGATCAAATACAGTCCCAACGGCGGCGAGATCGTGGTGGATGTCGCCGCAGATGAGCAGGCAGGCATGGCGCGGATGAGCGTTCGCGACTCAGGGATTGGCATCCCAGCGGAGCAGCAGGAGCGCCTGTTCGGACGTTTCGCCCGCGCCGAGAATGGGCGCGAGTTGGGCATCGGTGGCACCGGGCTGGGCCTCTATCTCTGCCGCATGCTGCTCGCACAGCTGGGCGGGCGCATCTGGCTCGAATCGCAGGAGGGCGTTGGCACGACAGTCTGCTTTGAGGTTCCCCTGCATGCGGCGGAGGACGAGTGGGCTGAAGGTGAACTGGCGTCGCAAAGCTAGCTAGCGCGGTCAGCGTCCAGAAAAGCGTCTATGCGCGCGCTAATCGCGTCGCGTGCCTGACGAAATGCGGCCAGGCGCGCGTCTTCGGAGCCAGTGGCGGCGCTGGGATCGGGAAAGCCCCAGTGCTCCTGACGTTGCGCGCCTGGGACATAGGGACATTCCTCGGCGGCGGAATCGCAGACCGTGACGACGAGGTCGAACGGCTGCCCAAGGTACGTGTCGAGTCCTTTGGAGGCGTGGCCAGCGGCCTCGCTGATGTCTATGCCAATCTCAGCCATTGCGCGAATCGCCAGTGGATGGACGCCACCAGGCCGTGTTCCTGCGCTGAAGGCCACGTAGCGCGCGCCGCCGCGTGCGCGCAGGAACCCTTCGGCCATCTGCGAGCGTGCCGAATTGTGTGTGCAGAGGAAGAGTACGCGCCTGGCCGTGCTGGCGTGGCCGTCCTGTGACGTTGGACCGCTCATCTGTGGCATAGATTGGCTCCTCATCAGGTTTCGCTCTCGATTGTAGCGGGCGCCAGGCGTGTTGCGCTACACGTAGCGATCGGCCAAAAGTCCCGCTGTGGCGAGAGGCGCTGGCCATGCGCGCTTGTTCCTACTACGA
>JAICSR010000449.1 GCA_025936795.1 Ktedonobacterales bacterium
CGTCAGGCGGCGCGCGCTGAGGCGACCAGCGGCCATTTGCGCCTGCACGTCGGCGATGGTGGCCTCCTCGATCTCCTGGTGTGGCGCGCTGAATCGCTGGGGGTCGAAGCTGTCGCCTGGGGCAGGCGTCGCAGGCATGGCAGGCATTGATCGCCTCATTTCCACTGAGCGAGTTGAGACTGAAAGCGTCAGGCACATGGCGTCGGCGGCGGCACAGCGTGGATAGACAAAGCGAGCGTGACCTGCCGAAATCAGCGGCGGTCACGCTCGTGGTCATGCGACCAATGTGGTGGAGATGAGGGGGCTCGAACCCCTGGCCTCGACATTGCGAACGTCGCGCTCTTCCAACTGAGCTACATCCCCAGGCGCAGATGAGTATAGCACGCGCCCGCGACCAAGCGCAAGAGGGCGCAGGCGCTTTCGCGACAACAACCGGCGCTCACACGAGGGTGCGCTATCCCCAACACGGCCTATAGTGGCGGCTTCTCGCGCCTGGGCATGCTACACTAGCTTCCATAGAGGAGGCTCGCTCCCTGTGCAGCCCCCGTGCGGCCCGGTGAGCCAGCGTCACGCAGACGCGAGTGTCAAAGGATACACGATGGATGCGATAGACCGCGAGCGGACGCGCAAGACGCCCCAGGCGCCTGAGACGCCGACGCAGCAGACGCGCAAACAGACGCTGGTCAGCCGATCACGGGTCAGCGACCGCACGACGGTAGTGGTTAGCCGCGCGGCGCCGATGACCAGCCGCCTGCCTGCTACCCGCGTCTCCACGTCCATCCGTGATGACGGCGATGAGCAGGTCATGGTGATCGCGCCGACGCGCGCGGTTGCCCCGACAGCGCCCGTTCGCGCGCCACACGCTGGACGCCCCGTGCTGAGTCGCACGCTGCGCTTCGCCGTTGCGCTGGTCTGCATCGTCGCCGTGGTGGGTGTAGCGCTGGCCTACAATGTCCTCCACTCCAGCATGCCAACCGGCGCGAGTATCGCAGCGGCTGTGCCACCGCCATCTGGTCGCGGGCCAATCACCGCGTCGGTTGGCGTCATCGTCGCCGCGCCCGCGCCGCAGTCGGTGCATACGACTGGAACCGTCTCGCCCTATCAGGCGCAGGTCGCCACGACCTCCTCTGGCGCCGCCGTCTCGGCGAAGGGGCTGCTCTCGCTGGAGCCATGCCACGATAGCGTCATGTTCGTCCCCAACATCACCAACTGGACCGTGCCGCCCGGCTGCTATGCGAATATCTACGTGCCGAATCGCGCCAACTACATCCAGGCCGCCAGTTGGGGCTTCTGCAACTGGTGGGTCGAGGTCACCCATCCCAACGCGCCGAATATCACGTATGGAAACTACCGGCGCGGCACGACCCCGGTGGCGGGCGCGGCGATCTTCTTCGATGGCGGCGAGCAGGGCGCCGACCCCGCCGGACACTGGGCCGAGGCGGTGGCCGTCTCGCCCGACCACTACTGGGTGCTCATCAGCGAGATGAACTTCGCCTGGCGTGGCGCCGGCTTCGCCAAGATTGACTATCGCTACATCCACGTCTCGCCGCACGTTCACTTCCTCTACAACGTCTAGGCAAGGGCGCGGGACGCCCGCGTCCTTCCGCGTCCTTCCGCGCTTGCGGCGGCTGATGCATTCGGCTACACTGATAGGCATATGTCAGTCGCAGTTATTACCGATCTCAGTATGTCCTTCGGCGCCGAGTTGATCTTCAGCGGCGTCTCGTTCCGCGTGGATGCGCGCGACCGCATCGGCCTGGTTGGGCCAAATGGCGCCGGGAAGTCCACGCTGCTCAACCTGCTGGCCGGTCGGCTGGAGCCAGAGAGCGGCGACATCGCGCTGGCGCAAGGGGTCACGCTCGGCTATCTGCCGCAGGTCGCCGACTTCCATCCAGAGCGCAGCCTGGCCGATGAGATGCGCGCCGTCTTCACGCAGGTGCGCGCCTGGGAGCGCGAGCTGACCGATCTCGCCGCGCAGATGGGTGATCCCGCCACGCTGGACAACCCTGAGCGCTACAGCGCCCTGCTGGAGCGCTACGCCGACGTGCAGGCGCGCTTCGAGCATGCGGGCGGCTACACCACCGAGCCGCGCGTGCGCCAGGTGCTCGATGGCCTCGGTTTCACCCGCGAGCAGCAGGAGGCGCCCGCCAGCCAGCTCAGCGGCGGCCAGCAGACCCGCGCCGCGCTGGGACGCCTGCTGCTGCTGGAGCCAGAGCTGCTGCTGCTCGACGAGCCGACCAATCACCTCGATCTGGCCGCGCTGGAGTGGCTCGAAACGTATCTCGGCGCCTGGCGTGGCTCCGTCATCGTCGTCTCGCACGACCGCTACTTCCTCGATCACGTCACCACTCGCACTATCGAGATTGCCCACCAGCGCGCCGAACTCTACCCCGGCGCCTACTCCAAGTATGTGCAGTTGCGCGCCGAGCGGCTGGAGCGCTGGCGCAAAGACTACGAGGCCCAGCAGGAGCACATCGCGCATACCGAGGAGTTCATCCGCCGCTACAAGGCGGGGCAGCGCGCCAAAGAGGCGCGTGGACGCCAGAAGCAGCTTGACCGGCTGGAGCGCGTCGAGCGGCCGCCGACCGAGGACCGCATCAAGTTCCATCTGGGCGCCGCTATCGAGCCGGGGCAGATCGCGCTGACCACCGAGAAGCTCGTCGTCGGCTATGTCGGCGGCGCTGATGGCGCGGCGCTGCATGTGCAGGTCCCCGATACGCTGGTCATGCGTGGCGCGCGTATTGGGCTGATCGGGCCGAATGGCAGCGGCAAGACGACCCTCCTGCGCGCTATCGTCGGGCAGCTACAGCCGCTGGAGGGACGCATCACGCTGGGGCGCAACGTGCAGGTCGGCTACTACGCGCAGACCCACGAAAATCTCAACCTGAACGCCACGCTGCTCGACGAGATTCGCAACGTGAGCCATCTGAGCGAGGAGGGCGCGCGCAGCTATCTGGGCCGCTTCCTCTTCACGGGCGATGATGTCTTCAAGCTGGTCGGGCAGCTCAGCGGCGGCGAGCGCAGCCGTGTGGCGCTGGCCAAATTGACGCTGCAAGGGGCCAACACGCTCGTGCTCGATGAGCCGACCAACCACCTCGACCTGCCCGCGCGTGA